>JBHHVT010000135.1:0-6343 GCA_046754425.1 Nitrospinota bacterium
CCGGAAAGGGACGGGCTTTTCTGCTCCAAGATTTTCGGCCCGGTAAAGGACTGGGAATGCCTGTGCGGAAAGTACAAGAGGATGAAGTACAAGGGGACCGTCTGCGAAAAGTGCGGCGTTGAAGTTACACTTTCAAAAGTCCGGCGCGAAAGGATGGGCCATATTGAGGTGGCCGCGCCGGTTGCGCATATCTGGTTTTTCAAGGGGCTTCCCAGCAAGATAGGCAACTTCCTCGATATGACCATAAGCGAACTGGAAGCGGTTATATACTTCGAAAAATATATCGTCATAGACCCGATGGGAACCAAGCTGAAGTTAAAGCAGGTCATGACGGAAGAGGATTACCAGCAGGCGGTCAGGGATTACGGCGAGGACGCTTTCGAGGCCGGCATGGGAGCGGAGTCGATACAAAAACTCCTGAAAAGCGTCGATATGGAAGAGCTTTCCGCCGAGCTGAGGGCGAACCTCGGCACCACGAAATCCGTACAGACAAAAAGAAAACTGGCAAAACAGTTAAAAATTGTGGAAGCCTTCCGCAACTCCGGAAACAGGCCGGAATGGATGATACCGGACGTCATTCCGGTCATACCGCCCGAACTTAGGCCGCTGGTGCCGCTGGACGGCGGCAGGTTTGCCACCTCGGATTTAAACGACCTCTACCGACGGGTTATAAACAGAAACAACCGGCTCAAGAGGCTGATGGAGCTTCGCGCGCCGGAGATAATCATCCGAAATGAAAAGAGGATGCTCCAGGAAGCGGTAGCGGCGCTATTTGACAACGGGCGGCGCGGCAGAGTGTTGAAGGGTCCAAACAAAAGGCCGCTTAAATCGCTCGCCGATATGCTTAAGGGAAAACAGGGGCGCTTTCGCCAGAATCTTTTGGGCAAACGTGTGGACTACTCCGGCCGGTCGGTTATAGTCGTCGGGCCCGAACTGAAGTTTTTTCAGTGCGGCCTGCCGAAAAAGATGGCGGTGGAGCTGTTCAAGCCGTTTATCTACCACAAGCTGGAGGTGAAGGGTTACGCGGCTACCATAAAAAGCGCCAAGAATATGGTTGAGACGCAGCAGCCGGAAGTGTGGGAAGTTCTGGATGATGTCGTGAAGGATCATCCGGTCATGCTGAACCGCGCGCCCTCGCTGCACAGGCTCAGCATGCAGGCATTCGAGCCGGTGCTGGTGGAGGGCAAGGCGATAAAGCTCCACCCGCTGGTCTGCGCGGCATTCAACGCCGACTTCGACGGCGACCAGATGGCCGTGCACGTTCCGCTTTCGCTTGAAGCTCAGGTGGAAGCGAGAATGCTTATGCTTTCCATAAACAACATTATGTCTCCAGCAAGCGGAAGGCCGATAGCCACTCCGTCACAGGATATAGTGCTGGGCTGTTTTTACCTTACCAAGCAAAAAGGCGCGGTAAAGGGGGAGAACAAGGCGTTCTCAAGCCTCGGAGAGGTGCGTTCCGCGTACGATTCGTCGGCGGTCGATCTTCAGGCCGCTATACGGGTGCGCGTTGACGGTACGATCCAGGAAACCACCGTGGGCCGGGTACTGCTTTATGAAATTACGCCTAAGGAAATCCCGTTCGCAAGGGTGAACCATGCAATGACCAAGGCCGCGCTTATCAACCTGGTAAGCGAGTGTTACATACAAGTCGGCCGTGACGCCACTGTCAGGTTCCTGGACGATCTCAAGAATATCGGTTTTGATTATGCGACCAGTTCCGGCGTATCCATCTCCATTGAGAACCTGAAGATTCCCAGAAAGAAAAACGAACTTATCGAATCCGCCCGCAAGCAGGTATCGAAAGTTGAAAGCCAGTACCAGAACGGCCTGATAACCAAAGGCGAAGGATACAACAAGATAATCGATATATGGTCAAAGGTTGTCGACAGGGTAACCGACGAAGTATTTGCCGAGCTAAGTAATCAGGACAGGCAGTTGGAAGAAGGCAGTGCCGCCAAAGGCACGGAATTCAACGGCCTTTTCCTGATGGCGGAATCGGGAGCGAGGGGTAGCCGGGCGCAGATAGCGCAGCTTGCCGGTATGCGCGGACTAATGGCAAAACCGTCGGGTGAAATTATCGAAACGCCGATTACCGCCAACTTTCGCGAGGGGCTTACCGTGGCGCAGTACTTTATCTCTACTCACGGTGCGCACAAGGGGCTGGCTGACACGGCGTTAAAAACGGCTAACTCCGGATATCTCACCAGGAGGCTGGTTGACGTGGCTCAGGACGTTATTATTTCGCAGGTCGACTGCGGCACGCTAAACGGTGTGGAGATTACAGCCCTTGTGGAAGGCGGAGAGGTTATCCAAAGACTCGGCGAACGGATACTGGGGCGCGTGTCGCTGGAATCGGTCGTCGACCCGTTCACAAAAGAAGTTCTGCTTGGCGCAAACGAGGAGATAGACGAGGAGGCGGTCGATAAAATAGAAAACGCCGGCGTCGAACAGGTGAAAATACGCTCCGTGCTTACATGCGAGGCGGAAATGGGCCTATGCGCGAACTGTTACGGGCGCAACCTGGCAAACGGCAAACCTGTGGAGATCGGCGAATCGGTCGGCATAATAGCCGCACAGTCGATCGGCGAGCCGGGCACGCAGCTTACGATGCGTACCTTCCACATCGGCGGCGTCGCCAGCAGGGTGGCGGAACAGACCAAGCTACAGGCCGAAAAGGGCGGCACGGTGAAGTACGTCGACCTGAAAACCGTTCAGCTTAAAAACGGCGAGGTCGTAGCCATGAACCGCAACGGCGGTATCCTGATACAGGACGACAAGGGCAGGGAGATGGAGCGCTACAAGGTCATGTACGGCGCCAAGCTCAAGGTAACGAACGGCTCCAAGATAAACGAAGGCGATACTATTGTGGAATGGGATCCGTACACTTTTTCAATCCTTACGGATGCGGAAGGAACGGTCGCATTCGGCGACATAATCGAAAACGTTACGATGAGGGAAGTCGTCGACGAAGTTACAGGTCACTCGGAAAAGGTAATCCTCGACCACAGGGAAGAAAAGAAGCATCCGCGAATTTCGATAAAGGATGATAAGGGTAAAACGGTTGCCAGGTACATGCTGCCGGCGGGTGCGCACATAAACGTAAGGGAGCGGGATACCATTGCGGCGGGAGATATTGTAGCGAAGATACCGCGCGAAACGACCAAGACCAAGGATATAACCGGCGGTCTTCCGAGGGTGGCGGAGCTGTTCGAGGCGCGCAAGCCTCATGAACAGGCGACTATTTCAGAGGTGACCGGAAGGGTGCGGTTCGGAGAATTCATAAAACGGACGCGGGAGGTTTTCGTGGTGACGGACGACGGGATGGAGCACAAGTACCTCCTTCCGCGCGGCAAGCATCTTAACGTTCACGAGGGTGACTATATACAGGCAGGCGAGCCGCTGGTGGACGGCGCGGCCAACCCGCACGACATTTTGGACATCATGGGCGAAAAGGAACTGCAAAAATACCTCGTTAACGAAGTTCAGGAAGTTTACCGTCTGCAGGGTGTGCATATTAACGATAAACACATAGAGATTATCGTGAAGCAGATGCTTAAGCATTTGGTCATCGAGGATGCCGGAGACACAACCTTCCTGGAAGGCGAACAGGTTTTGAAAAAGGCGTTCCAAAAACAGAACATGGAGATGATACAGCAGGGCAAAACGCCCGCCAAGGGCAAACCGATCCTTCTCGGTATTACCAAGTCGTCACTGGCGACGGAAAGTTTCATCTCCGCGGCGTCTTTCCAGGAGACGACGAGGGTGCTGACGGACGTTGCCATCTCCGGTAAGGTGGACAATCTTAAGGGACTTAAGGAAAACGTCATTATGGGAAGACTGATACCGGCAGGCACGGGTAACAAGCTGTACCAGAACATCGGAGTGCACGTCGCGAAACTGCCCGGTTTCGCAGAGACGATGGAACCTGAAAAAACGGTTACCGAGGAACCGACGGCCTGACGTTTTTATAATAAAGCCGTTCTTTGATGAACGGCCACTGGTGCATGCCTTTCGTCCGCTGGATGGCGGATGCGCGCCGGGATATTAAGGACTTTTTATGGTCGATCGGTTTTTGGGATACCTTGAGGATTCCGTTGAAGCGTTTTTACGCATCCTCCGCCAGGAACATATATTCATGGTGGGTGTGGCGTCCGTCACCGGTTTTTTGGTCGGCATGTCGGCCGTCGGTTTTAAATGGTTTATTTTCGTATTCTACGACTTTTTCTACAATCGCGCCTTATCGATTGATTTTGATTCATGGTCGATTACCCTCTTGTGGATTCCGGTGATTCTCGCCGGCGCCGGATTGCTGGTAGGAATTCTGGATTTCTATTTCAATAAAAATCTGGGGGACGCCTCCGTAGCCGAAGCCATGAAATGGGCCGCCGTGGACCAGGGCAGGGTACCTTCCCGGGTTATGTGGCATCGTACGGTTACTTCGGTGCTGACAATCGGCAGCGGCGGTTCGGGAGGAAGAGAAGGCCCCATCGTGCAGATAGGTTCGGCAATCGGTTCATGGGTGGGAAGGCGCATCAGGGCGTCGTCCGAAAGGATACGGCTTATGACCGGCTGCGGTGCGGCGGCGGCGATAGCGGCGGCTTTTAATGCTCCGCTTGGCGGAATAATCTTCTCCATCGAGCTGATACTCGGCGATTTCAATATCAAGGTTTTCTCGCCGCTTATCTTTTCGTCGGTTATAGCCACCGTCACGGCGCGCTACATGGAAGGTGACGTACCCGTTTTCGATCTTCCGACTTATTCGATGGTTTCGCCGTATGAGATTATTTTTTTCATGGTGGTCGGACTCGTGGGCGGCCTTTTGGCGGTTTTATTTTATAAAACCTATTTCATCTCTCATGATGTGATGGGAAAAATAAAAATCCACCGGATTCTGCTGCCGGCGCTGGGCGGCCTGATGGTCGGCGTAATCGGAATATTTTTCCCGGATATATTGGGAAATGGATATGATTCAATGGACAAGGTGCTTACTGGCCAGATGGCGTGGTCGCTGGCGCTCATGCTGGTGTTCGCTAAACTCATCGCCACCGGCATTACACTCGGATCCGAGGGTTCGGGCGGTATGTTCGCACCGGCCCTTTTTATCGGCACGATGGCTGGCGGCGTCATTGGCGCCGGGCTCCATTTCCTTTTTCCGCACCTTACGGGTTCGTCCGGCGTTTACGCCCTTGTCGGAATGGGCGCGGTGATGTCCGCGTCCGCCCACATGCCGCTTACAATGATACTGATGGTGTTTGAACTGACGAACAACTATGAAGTGATTGCGCCGATAATGGTCGCCTGCATATCGGCCACCTTTATCTACTCCTACTTCCTGCCGAACTCCATCTACGCGGAAAAGCTGAGACGCAGGGGAATCACAATATGGTCGGGCCGCGAATCGACCGTCATGTCCGGCATAAAAGTGAAGGACGTGATGACAAAGGATTTCGAAACCATCCCCGAAAACCTGCCCTTTAAAAAGATACGCAGTCTTATATCGCGCTCGAAAGAGCTTTACTTCCCCACCGTCGACGAAAAGGGGAGGATGACCGGGATACTTACCGTGCAGGACATACGCGAGTTCATGTTCGAGTCCGGCCTCGAAGACATAGTCGTTGCAAAGGAGCTAGCCACAGAAAAGGTAATTATGCTATTCCAGGATGAAAACCTGAATGACGCATTGGAGAAGTTCGACATAAAGGATCTGGACGAACTGCCGGTCGTGTCGCGCTCCAACGACAGAAAAATCCTCGGCGTTCTTAGAAGAAAAGAACTGCTGGTCGCTTACAAACGGGCAATCCTCAAAACCCCGATGTAGTTAAGGGGAGGATAGAGTTGTGGGAGTCTCTGCTTTGAATTATCATGGATGATAAATACTGTTCTTTAATGTTTCAAGTCAATCGATGTAAAAGAAATAGATTAACGGGAGAGTGAAATGCCTGGCACATTAAAAATAAAGATTACGAAAAAAGAGATGATCGATGCCGTCAAAGGGATGAAAAAAGAAGAGCGGGACGCCTTTTTGGAAGACCTTCTCGCTTCAACGTCCCCCGAGTATCTGCAAAGCATCAAGGAAGCCAGGGCGGACTATAAAGCAGGGCGGGTAAAAAAACATGATGTGGTGTTCGGCGGTTGAGCTATGGTCTTGTTTATACCAGCAGGGCTGAAAAAGATATAAGAAAACTTGGTGAAGCCGTAAAAAAAGAATCGGCAAAGCGCTCCTTCAATACAAAGAAGCTCCATTGAAATATGCCGAAAGGCTCACACATGCAAAATTCGGCACATACCGTTTTAGCCCGGATTATTCATGAAATGTCCCCTCCTTTTCAAGGAGGGGAATTGA
>JBHHVT010000136.1:0-6288 GCA_046754425.1 Nitrospinota bacterium
GACAGGAATGTCAGCGCTGCCGATAAAAAAAGCCGGACGAGCGTTACCCCGTCCGGCTATATACGCCCTGATTTGCTTATATCAGTCTACAGAATTCCATTTACGCATTAGAAACACTTCCGACGCGCCAACCAGAACAATCGCACCGAGAGCAATCAGGTAAACTTTCATCTCCATCGGTTTTTCCAGGTAAACGAAATACCATGTGGAGATAGATTTCTGCATTCCGATATCCTTGTTGAAGCCGTCCCATGCGTTTACGGCAATCGGTATGAACTTGCCCGCTACAAACTTGACGTCCCTTTTATTCTCCGTAAACCGTTTGCGCTTCATCACCAGAGTCCAGATGCCGTCGTTGAACTCCGCCTTGTGCGTTACTTCCTGTGAATCGTCCGGCTGTATCTTAAACGGTTTTTTGAAACCGCTCGCGTTCATCTCGAGAACGGGCCTGCCCTTGGAGGGATCCTTGTCGTAATCGGCGCGCCACCACCAGAGGTTAACGGGATTACCGGAGCTTCCGTTCAGGAAGTGCGGTTTTGTCTGGCCGACCGGAATTTTTACAGGGAATTGAAGCATCAACCCGTCGCGGTATTTGCCCGGGTTGTATTTTGTCGTATCGTAAATAGGTACGTAGGTCTGCGTATTGCCCGTTTCGCCGGGTTTCGTCTTATCGGTCTGGTACATATTGTTATGCCCCTCGTGTACGGTATCGGCAAACCTGTCGTGCCACTCCATCCGGAAGACTATCTCTTCCTCGTTGAAAAGCGCCTTCACGTGAACCATATCGATTTTGATATTCTGCCAGCGCGGCTTGATAAGTACGTTTCCGGTAAGCCATACATCGATCTGGTCAGCCTGCTCCCAGGCCGGGTCGTCCGCCGTTTCCGGCAGTTTGCCTTCTATCTTTTTAACCTGGAGCTCCAGCTTCTGCTTCGGCTTGTAGATAAGCGACTTCACGAAATGCGCGATTGCCCACCTATCTTCTTCGCTGATAGAGCCGGCAAAAGAAGGCATCGGCGTGCCATTAAGGCCAGTGGTGAACCGGCTGAAGATTTCCTTTACGGTTGTCCCCGCCTTGTACTTCCAACCTTTGGTAAGGTCGCGCGGTACTATCGGGAACTTCCAATCGTCCTTCATGCCCGGAACGGATACACCGTTGCCGAGTCCGCGGTCACCGTGGCACTGGAAACATTTTGCCTTTTTATAGACCTCCTTGCCTTTAGCGATCAGTTCGGGCGAAGCGGGCGGACCGTCACCGATTTTCACAATCTTGGCGTCCCTGCAATCCTCCTTCATATCGGGATCATCGGACGCGCAGGCTTCGAAGTCCATATCCCATAGGCTGAAATCCGGCATTTCCCGGAATGTCTGTATCCAGTAGATTACCGCCCATCTCTGCTCTTCGGTGAGGCCTGTCTTTATCAGGTCCTTGTCGAATACCTGCATCGCGGTTCCCTGAACGCCCCTCGAAATCGTCAGGAAAAGGTCCTCGTCGAGCGGCAATGCGCCGGACTCAGTTGAGCGGAACTTAAAGGTGTTCGTCTTGAAGTTACGCGGCCGCGGGTCGAGGAATTCCGCCACGGGCCCGTCGCCGCCGCCTTCCATCCCGTGGCAGTAGCTGCATCTTTCAAAGTAAATCTCTTTTCCCATCGCCAGCATCTCTTTTGACCTGGGGGGTTTCGGCTTCGTCGGAGTAAAGGAGGCGTATGCCGCGGACTGCGCCGAGAAAATTAAAATCGCTGTAATAATAAAGAATTTTTTCATTGCGCCTACTCCAACTTCTCAGGTATGCGCGGCGTCTTGTCGGCGATATTGTATTCGCCCATTATTATCGTCCACCGCTCTTTTTCAGAAAGGTCCAGTTTCCATACCGGCATGGCCGAATCCCACGGCGTCGATTCGTTCGGCAGTCCCAGGCCGCCGTTCATTACACGCCAGAAGGTATAACCTTCCACGATAGTCTCAATGGTTCCGTTATCGGTAAAGTTGATCGGCCTAAGCTTGAAACCGTACGCCATCGGGCCGTCGCCGGCCGTCCTGGTGCCGTGGCATGGTCTGCAGTTTATCTGATAAAGCGCGCGCCCTTCAAACAATCGCTTTTGTATCAACGACTCTCTTGCAAGCGCTTTGTCCACCTGTCCCGCTTTTAGCTTGGTAAGGAATTCCTGTACCTCTTTTTTCGCGATGTGGTCGATGTTGGTGAACTTTCTGCCCACTTCATGAACCTGCGGAAAAAACTGCACGTTGTTGTTTTTTACCTGTTCTATGAACTCGTCGACCTCCGCCTCGCTCGGCTCGGCCATCGGGTTTTTCATGCCCTCAAACCTTTTCGGAAAGTTCGAAGAAGGATGCTGTATCCTCAGCGCAACAGGCGACGCCACGGTCGGCTTTACCTGCATGAAAACGAAAATACCTATAATAACCGGGGTGCCGATTAAGGCAATCAGTCGAAAAGCCGAGCCGTATTCCGCTCGAAACGTTCTCTTTATCGGACGCATGAAATCGTTAAGCATCTCCTCGTCGGAGGAGACATAGACAAACGTCCCGATAGACAGCAGGATTATGTAAAACCACATTAGCGTACTCGGAACGGGAAGCGGCAGATCGAGTCCGGTAACTTTTCTGGATATCACCGGCACAAGATACTTGATGCCTAAAAGAATAATTACAAGGCCTCCAACCGAGGACAAGAGGGCCGGTATTTTACGTTTCTTCATGCCTGGTCACCTCCTTCAGCGGCTTCGCCGCCGCCCCCGCCTGCTACAAGGCTTTTGAGGTAGGCAACTACATTATGAAGATCGTCCACGCTCAGGAGTTCCCTGAAGTTTCCGGGCATAATGGATTTTTTCATTTTTTTCCATTTCTTGATATCGGATTTGGGAATCGTAACAACCTCGCCCGTCTCGATACCGACTTTAAGTTCCGCGTCCGTCTCGCCCTTTTTGGTTCCTGAAATCCTTTTGCCCTCGTTGGTAAGCACCAGAACAGGCTCGAAACCGCTTGCAATTTCAGCACTGGGCTTCAGTATGGATTCGATTATGAACTTGATCGTCCTTGTGGCGGCAACGTTGGTGATATCCGGTCCGACTTTTCCGCCCTTGCCGTTAACCGTATGACACTTGGCGCATGGTGTTTTGCTCTGCAATCCCCAGAATATCTCTTTGCCCATTGCCGGGTCTCCTTCCAGGTACGGCTCGAAAGCCTCCGCGGCGCCGCCCTCTCCCGATGACGCCGCCGCTTCGACCTTCGCGAAATATTCTTTCGCTATACCTGTCGGATTAAGTATCTGCTCCGGTGTTATTTCGCCTTCTCCCTGCGACGACAGGAACATGAGGACAGCCTTGATGTCGTCCGGCTGAAGGCCGATGGGCGCCTTGTAGGTGTAAGGCATCTCATTTTTGTAACCTTCCACGACATACGCGCCAGGCTCGCCTACACACTCGAACAGATAGTCAACAGCCCTAAAGTGCTTGCCGGTCTGCTTGGTCCTTTCCGCGGCGCGTACAGTCGCCCTTTCGCCGATCATCAGATCGAATTTCTCGCCTTTGATACCCATGTTCGGGCATCGGATGGCGCTTCCGCGGTCACCTATGGAATGGCACGTATAGCACCTGCCCTTTCCGAAGAAAATCTGCTCGCCCGCTTCCGCGTTGACCCCTTCCACGGCGGACGCCTTTCGCTCGCCGCCGCTAAGGTCCGTTATTTTCCACCCCACTGCCGTGAACGTCACCATGGTCGCAATGAGGAATATAAAAACTCTTATTAAAGCATTAGCCATGCTGACCTCCCGTTACCGCGTCAGTTGCAACCGCAACTTCATGTTCCTCATCTTCGTCATGTTTCGTCTGGCCGATTGCCGCGAGCCAGAACATAACCACTATCCCCGCAAGCAACAGAAAGGTCGCCCACGAGACAACTATGGTCATCTGATAGTTGCTCGCGGTGTATGCCCATTCCGAAGTGTCCTGAAGGACTCCGAAAATGTGCCAGTTTGCCCTGAGACTGGATCTTATAAAGCCCATCAACCCCATGTTGAACGTTATCAGTATGCAAAGCGCAAGCAGTGCATACTGCGAACGGATGGGAATCTCGCCCCACCGCATCTTGCCGACGGACTTCGCACCCTTCCAAAGGAATACGTCTATACCCACTACCAGGATGATGCAGCTGATAAGCTCCGTAAACTGGCTCACCGCTATGTTTCGAAGGAAGGGGCTGGCCCTTTCCATTACGACGAAACCGTAAACGCCGAGGAACAGAACGACGGCAAATATCGTGTAAGCAAGATACAGATACTGCGCAAGGATGCCGCGATCCTTCAGCGTAAGGATAACGGCGATTACTATCATCGCCATATTGCCGAACAGCAGATACGCGACTGTATGGAAGTATTCCACGCGGTCCGCAGGCAGGTCGAGCTCTTTCGGGTCGAGCCCGTACAGGGAAAACGCATATTGACCGACGATAAACAGGCAGAGAGCGCCGACAATGGGAATGACTATCTTAGGCGTCCTCCCCTGCTGCGATACAGGCACTCTTTCTCCCAGGTTGCCGCGCTTATACAGCATAAAGCTCATGAACGTCGAGAGAATTATCAAATTAACCACCGCGTTTTTCGCCGGCATGAGGCCGAGAAACTTTAACGTGGGATGGTACTGTGAGCCGCCCATGCCGCTCACCTCCGCGCCGGTAAGCGGCATGTTGTGAGGCGTAAGCCAGATTGCAAACGCGATGAGAACGAAAGCGTTAAGGTATTTGACGTATCCGCGGTATCTCTCCGCTCCGGGTATCCGCCCCATGCCGCTCCAGAGGTAGTAGCAGGAAACCAGGAACAGCCCTCCCACCAGCATTGCCTGAATGATGAACGTCCATGAGAAATCACCGCCCATCATGTTGTTGCCCATAACGGCGCTGTTGGAATAAACCTCGCGGCCGAGATAATAACCGGCGAACGGAAGAGGTATAAGGCCGCTGACTCCTACGAAGTTGGCCACGTAGCCCATCCAGTCGTAATGCGCCCGCTCCTCCGGTGTCTGTGCACCTATAAATTTCACCGCCGCGTAAGCGCCGCCGATGAAACCGCCGAATGCGACGTTGCCGAGGATCCTGTGTATACCGACCGGCGTCCACAGCGGGTTCATAACCGCTTCGAGAGTGGTGCCGATAAATTTACCTGTCTCAGGGTCCACGCCCACGGGGGCCATCATATACGCCGCCCAGGAGTTGGCCACCATCATGATAAGCGTACCCCAGACATTCAGCCATATACCGACCCAGATGTGAAAGCCCTTCAGGCTCTTTACCGAAAAGAAACTGACAGCGGCCAACATGGTCAGCACAAACCAGAAAGGCTGGATGGCGCCGGCGTAGTGACCGAACATTCCGAAAAGTATCCCAACGCTTAAAACAGCGCCCACCGCGCCGATGGCGTATGACGTATAAATCACAACTTTTGGCCACGGCTCTTCGCTGCTCATATAGTGCCAGCCATAGTAGTAAATATACAAAAAGAGAGTTTCAGCAAAGAACAGCAATGCATATATGAACATTGCGTCCTTGAACACGCCGGACATGAAATTCCAGAATGTCGGGTAAAGAACTATGAAGGCGAAAAGCAAAAGGCCGCCGATCGCGGCGGTCGTCGCGTACGCAACCGACAGCAGGCTTGTAAACTCGTAAGCGAGTTCATCGTACTTTTTATCTCTCGTCTTGAATCCGACGTATTCGATGACCACGGCGAATATGGGAACGCCAAGGACGAAAGCCCCAAGATACAGATGCATTTGGGCTATAAACCAGATTATCTTCCGGGAACTAAGGCCCATGAACTGGCGGTAGTCCGGCGGCGGCTCTACCGTTCCGGTGGCGGCAAAAGCCGCGGCCGAAGTCGCGAAGATTATTAACGCCGCCGTCCAAAGCGTCCTAGATAGCGTCTTTTTTTTGTGAGTGTTCATCAAGGTCACCTGCTATTTCGCCATTTTAAAGTTGAAAGCAGTCGCTCCACCCTTCACTTCCAGGTCCTGTACTTTTTCACCCAGGGTTTCATGCCAGATTTTCACCTTGTATTTTCCGGGTGGAACGTCAGGGATGCTGAATTTACCATTGGCGTCGGTAACGGCGACATGCGCGTTTTCGGTAACCAGCGCCCATGACAACACTCGAAACTAGGAACAGGAATCCGTTCGCCGGCGGTACCCGGAAAACGGAAAACCGGACATTTCACACCGCTCCCTCACACGCGCATCTGCTGTATTTCCTGGTACGCGTCGGTAAGCTTGTTGCGAATCT
>JBHHVT010000137.1:0-6220 GCA_046754425.1 Nitrospinota bacterium
CTGGTTACGACCTATAATTTGAAAATTCAACTTCTTCATGAATAATTCGGGCTAGATATTTATTTTCTTGCGGCTTTGTCGTAAAAGTCAACCGGCACAGCCGGTCGGCTTTTCCGTATATCGCCTCCCGCTGCAAGCGGGTCCGCCCGGCGGACTAGCGGGTTATCATGCGGAAGCACTTCTTCCACTGCTCGAAGTTGCCGACGATCTCCACGCCTATTCCGTGTTTTTGATTGTGCATCCTGCCGTTGTTTACGCACCTGACGGGAAAGAAATCCGGCGAATCCATGTTTGATTTGCTTACCGCCTTGCAGCGGTAAACCTCTTCCGGATTGGGCGCGAAATCCACGACCCCCTTAAAACCCATGAGGCTTATATCTTCAATTACACACGGCATCCACTTGCCGTTTGCGTTAATGTCTATGTACCAGATTGTTTCCTGGCCCCTGTACACCCTTTTCAACCCGACGTTAAATCGCTTGTCGCGGCGTTTTTCCTCGAACGCGTACGTCTGCCCTTCGGTCTCCGCGCAGACTATATTCCGTCCGGAGTCTTTGGCATAATAGAGGGCCTTATCGGCATAGTTGATTATCTGTTCCACGTTGGCTCCGGTCTCCGGATAGGCGGAAACTCCAACGGAAATTGTTACTGTCCGCGTCGGTTTGCCTTCTTCTTCCACCTTCAGGTACTGCTCCGACATCGCCCTCAGTTTTTCCGCCAGCGCGGCCGCGTCTTTTAGGCCGACGCCCGCCATCAGAACTGCAAACTCCTCGCCGCCGTATCTCGCCACCAGGTCGCCTTTGCGCGTATACGTTTTAAATAAATCGCCGAGCCTTTTCAGCATTTTGTCCCCTGCCTGATGTCCGAAATCGTCGTTGATATCCTTGAAGTGATCGACGTCTATCAGTAAAAAGGAGCAGGTGCCGCCGTACCTCTCCGCATTGCTCAACTCTCTTTCCATGGCGTTCATGAAATAGCGCCGGGAATAGAGCTGAGTTAGGCTGTCCGTAATCGCCTGCTGCTTCGATTCCTTGAGAATCTTCGTTTTTTCCACCGCCTCCGCAATGTGCACGGCGGAAGCGCTGTAAACCAGTACGTCGTTATCCTTAAAACCGTTGGCTTCCGCTTTATGGATATTGAAAATGCCGATTACCTTGCCGTTGCCGGACTTTAACGGAATAGCGAGAAAAGAACCGATGTTTTTTCTTCTCCCCTTGTAATACAAAAACCTCTTCTCTTTGCTTACGTCCTGGACGAGCATGGTTTTCCCGTTTTTCGCCGCCAAACCGCATATCCCCTCGCCTATTTTGAATGTTACGTCGTGCGCGGCGGCCAATGTTTCGTCATTGGCCTGGGACAGTATGAGCGTTTCGCCGCTCTTGTCCAGTAGAAATATACAAAAATCGTCGATATCGAGGTACTTTTTAAGCAGCCTTTCAGTCTCGCCCAGCGCCTCGTCGAGATTGGTCGCGAGGTTTAACCGCTTACTTAAACCGTAAAGCGCTGTAATTTCAAGTAGACGTTCGGTTAAACCCTTGATATACCTCTTGGTAAGGCCGAGCAACCTAATGCTTGGATCTTCAGGTAATTCTTTATCATTCATCATGATGCTCGCTGTTTTTATGCAGGAAGGCGCGCCCACCCAGCAAAATCTACGATGTACTCCCTTAGATTGCCCTTACGATTCCCCGATCAGCACCAATTTAACATAAAACGTGATATTTATCCACCGCGTTTACATTCGTATGATTGATATATAGAATGTTATCAGGTAATGACTCACATCATCGAATCTTCTGAAAGGTAAACCTGGAACAGAGATTATGAAAATAGCCGTTTGCGTTAAACAGGTCCCGGATACCGAAACGATAATAAAGATCGCCGATGAAAAAAATATCGACGAATCAGGAATCAAATGGATAATAAACCCCTACGACGAGTACGCGATTGAAGAGGCTATCCGGATTAAGGAAAAAATTTCCGATACCGCCTTCACGGTTTTCTCAATCGGACCGGACAGGGTTGAGTCCTCACTGCGAAGCTGCCTCGCGCTCGGCGCCGACCGCGCCGTGCATCTAACCGACCCGCTTTTCGCCGGAACGGAGAACTTTCTTACCGCAACTGTTCTTGCGGCGGCGATAAAAAAAGACGGTTACGATCTCCTCCTCTTCGGCAAGCAGGCGATAGACGGCGACGGAGCGATGACTGCCGGGATGGTAGCGCACCTTCTCGATCTGCCTTTCATAGCGGAGATTAACAAACTGGAGTTCCCCGATGAAAAATCGGCGCGCGTATCCCGTCTTGTCGAGGGCAGCACGGAAGTGTGGGATGCTCCGCTGCCGGCTGTCTTTTCCTGTCAAAAGGGGCTTAACGAGCCGCGACTCCCACCGTTAAAGGCGATTATGCAGGCAAAGAAAAAAACGATAGAAAAGATGTCCGCCGCCGACCTCGGAATGGATGCGGAAAAACTGAAAGAGATGGCCGAAATGCGCGCGAGAACAGGTCTCGAATTCCCGCCACCGCGGCCTCAGGGAAAAACGCTGGACGATTCCGACGCGTCTATTACCGAAGTGGCCGGCTGGCTTAAAGAATCAGGAATTATCTGATGTTGGAAATATTTAACTTGGAATTGCCGTTGCTCCATCCCCTCCTTGGTTTACAAGGAGGGGAGCAAGGGGTGGTTTTCCTCCGTAAAACGAACCCCTCCGTCCCGCCAAGCGGGACACCTCCCCTTAAAAAGGGGAGGATTGTCACTGGCATGGCCTTACAAAAGATCTTTACAGCCACTGGGGTTGAATGATGTCTGTAATCGTCTATCTGGAACACCACGACGGAAACGTAAAAGAGTCGTCTCTTCAAGCCGCAGGCGTTGCCGTAACGATAGCGGCTAAAAAATCGCTCCCGGCTATCGGAATTGTAATCGGCCCAGGCGCAGAGTCCGCCGCAGGCTCGGTAAAGGGAAGCGGCCTCGAAAAAATATGTGCCATGGAAGGTGCCGATTACTCGGCGCCGGTTCATGCCGCTTGCCTTGCGGATTTCGCAAAAAATCAATCCGCGCGGGCCATCTTTGCCGCCGCGACATTCAGGGCAAGGGAATTCCTCCCGATGGCGGCCGCCGCAATCCCGGCAACAGTGGCGGCGGATTGCATAGAGGCGGACGCGGCGGACGACGGTGCGTTAACTTTCCTCAGGCCGATTTACGCGGGCAAACTGCGCGAGCGAATTGAATGCCGCTCCCCGGCGGTAATCGCGACGCTGAGGCCGAACGTTTTTCCGCTTCCGGACTCCGGCGGCGAGGCGGCCGTGGAAAACGTGGAACCGCCCACCGTCGAACCGAAATCGAAGATGGTGGAGTTCGTTCCCGCAGCCGGCGGAAGGCCGGAGCTTACCGAAGCGCGCGTAATCGTCTCCGGCGGGCGCGGTATCGCGGATCCGAAAAACTACGAAATTATTGAAACCCTTGCGGACAGCCTCGGCGCGGCAACAGGCGCGTCGCGCGCGGTAGTGGACGCCGGATGGAAGGACCACTCGTTCCAGGTGGGACAGACCGGTAAAACCGTATCGCCGGAACTCTACGTGGCCGTCGGAATATCAGGCGCGATCCAGCATCTTGCCGGCATGTCGTCCTCAAAAAGAATTCTCGCCATAAACAAGGATTCCGAAGCAAACATCTTTACGAAGGCGGACTACGGCATCGTCGGCGACCTTTTCGAGGTCGTGCCGAAGCTTATAGACGCAATCAATAAAGCGAAGTAAATAGAGCGTGAGCCCAGCGACGCCGACGAGGGAAATCTACTGGAACATCCCCAACCACCTGTACATCTACGCCCTGGAGCCTTTCCTGATTATTCTGCTTGCCATCGGCGTTTGGATAATTATCGCCTCCGTCAATAGGGGTACGGGTAAGATAAGCCTGCTCCCGCTGAAAATCCGCGCGAAGCAGATGGCGGTCTATGTATGGGCTCATAAAAAATTGCGGCGAAAACCTGCCGGTTACGGCCATTTGATAATATTTTACGGTTTCATACTCCTTACAATCGGCACAACGCTTGTCTTCATACAGGTCGCCACGGGAATATACTTTCTAAAGGGATGGTTTTATCTCTTTTTTTCGCTCGTGCTGGACATTGCGGGCGCGGCGGCTCTGGCGGCGCTCACCGTGGCGTTGCTGTCCCGCACCGTATCCGCGCGTTTAAAAGGTTTTCGCGGCGATGCGTGGATGGCGTTCCTTTTATGGTTAATCATCCTTACCGGTTTTATGGTGGAAGGTATGCGGATTGAGTCCACATCCCCGCAGTGGGCGGTGTGGTCTCCGGTCGGCCTGCTGTTCGGCATGACGTTTGACGGCATAGAGCAGCCGTTTCTCCTGCTGGGCCACAAGGTTATGTGGTGGTTCCACCTGGCGATATCTTTCATTTTCCTCGCGCTCATACCTTACTCGCGGCTAAGGCATATACTAACCGGCGCGGCAATCCATTTAACGAAGGTCGTGCCGCCGGTACTTAAACTTTCCACTCCGAACCTGGATGAAGCGGAAACGTTCGGCGCTTCCATCGGCGCGGAGTTTTCCCGGCGGGATTTGCTCGACTCACAGGCCTGCACCGCCTGCGGCAGGTGCGACGAAGTTTGCCCTGCAAAGATAACAGGGAAACCGCTCCAGCCGCGCAAGATAGTAACCGACCTGCAATTCGCATGCGGAAGGCCGGAAGCGTATCTCGTCGAAACCGAAAACAGCCGCGAACGTCAGCGCCTTCCGGCAATAGGCGACGAGGAGCTTTGGGCGTGCACCAGCTGCGCCGCCTGTCACGACGCCTGCCCGATGTTCATTGAACCGATAACGAAGATTATAGAGATGCGACGCCATCTCTCCATGAGCGAGGGAAGATACCCCGGCGAGGTAACGTCCTTTTATAGAAATGAAGAGACAAACTCGAACCCGTGGGGGCTCGGCTGGGAAAAACGCGCCGACTGGGCAAAAGATCTCGACGTGCCGATAGCCGCCGATAAAAAAGAGTTCGAGTACCTCTTCTGGGTCGGCTGCGCGGGTTCCTACGACGGGCGCTACAGGAAGGTAAGCGAAAGCTTCGCGCGTATCCTGAACAGCGCCAGCGTGGATTACGCCATCCTCGGAAACGAGGAAAAGTGCAACGGCGACCCTCTTCGCAGGCTCGGCAACGAGTACCAGTTCCAGATGCTGGCCGAAGAAAATGTGGAGAACTTCAAAAAGTACGGCGTTAAAAAGCTCGTTACCACATGCCCGCACTGCTACAACATCTTTAAAAACGAATACCGGGATTTCGGTTTCGAGGCGGAAGTCATCCACCATTCCCAGATGATAGGAAGCCTGATGAACGAAGGAAAACTGCCGAAGCCGGACGCGGGGTCCGCCGTCGGGAGCACTGTGTTCCACGACTCCTGCTACCTCGGCAGGTATAACTCGCTGTACGACGAGCCGCGCCGCCTTGTCGGAGACGGCCATACGGACCCGCCGCGCAGCAGGGAGAATGGTTTTTGCTGCGGAGCTGGCGGCGGCAGAATGTGGATGGAAGAAAAACTGGGTGACCGTATCAACATCACGCGCGCCGGGGAACTGATTGCGCAAAACCCGTCGACGATTGCGACCAGCTGTCCATTTTGTATGACGATGCTCACCGATGGCGTGAAGGCTAAAGGCAAACTCGACGAGGTACCCGTAAAAGATATCGCCGAAATTTTCTCGGAACGCCACCTTACAGGTGGAGGCGGCTAGCTGGCGCTGTAATAAACAGCCCCGCACTTACCGCACGAACTATTCCTTATCACCCTGCTTGTCCAGAGCGGCCGGTTGGGAGCTTGTCTATCCTGAGCGAAGCCGAAGGATCGAAGGGTGAGCCTGCCCGTCCTGATGGGCCGAAGGGCGGCACCAAATAATTTTTGGTTTGCATTTTCCGCCGGATAGGTGGAAAATTTAACTAGGAAAGGTACCCGTGCCCCGGTTGGGATTGGAGATTAAAGAGGAGGGGTGAAAGTGCAGGCGGAGTTGGCGAAAGCCCCGGATTCCGCGGTCAGTAATAACCTGTCCGTCATCAGGGATGTAATGCGCGATTATCATCCGCGCGACATCGCCGTGCGTTTTTGGGACGGATCAACCGCGCTCCGAACATGAGCGAGCGGGATGCTTGCCCGCTCGGCTGACCCCGCGCTGGCGCTTGGGGCTCGGAGGCGACGATCCAACCCCAGT
>JBHHVT010000138.1:0-6208 GCA_046754425.1 Nitrospinota bacterium
CTGGTTACGACCTATAATTTGAAAATTCAACTTCTTCATGAATAATTCGGGTTAATCAAGCGGTACTCAGGAAAACGGTACGTTTGAAATTCGCCGCCATGCCGCACGCCAGCATCCAAAGGTGATTGCGCTCAAGACCGTAATACCTCATCCTGTCCATAGAACACCACCGCTTAAGGTCGGCCATCTTCGGTTCGATAACAGACCGCACGGCAGACCACCTCCGGTTTTTCCTCTTTTGCCAGGCAGTCAACGGATGACCACGGTATCCCTTGAACAGTACGCGGCTTTCCATCTTATGCTTTTCCAGATGTCTCTCATGCTTTTCAGAGTGGAATCTACTATCGTCCCCTGCTTTACGATAAAACCCTTGCGTGAAAGGGAAGCGTCCACCTTGCCCCAGACTTTATTCAGCGCCCCGCTGGTTCGAAGACGCTCGCGGAACTTCACAAGCGTCGTGTCGTCAAGATGATACTTCCGCACATCCATACCGAGGAAATGCTCGAAACTACGGCGGTCATGTATCTCCTGAACCACCTCGACATCCGAAAGGCCGTACCACGATTCGAGAAGAATAGCCTTGAAAAGTATCAGCGGTGGAATGGGGGGACGGCCCGTCCTACCCTTGTACATCTTTAGAAGAAGTTTTTCTATGCTGCGGAAATCGATTATTTCATGAACTTCGTCAAGCATCGCAGCCTTCTGCCTGCGGATCTGGTCTTCTATCATCCCGAATGTTACCTGCATCTTTACCCCCGAAAAATTACGTTTCCACAATTTTAAAGCATCTGCATTAAATATGGGAGTTTTTCAGAGGTTTCGATTGATAAAAAACTGAGGAAAATCTTTAATGTTTCTGGGTCAGGCAGAACATGAGGCAACAGAATGGATTTCCTTATGCCTTGGGTTAGGTTCTACCATGAGACAATGCGTAAAGGATGATTTTGGTGCATTGGAAAAAGGGAACAATGTATTTGTGATAACTATTTGTAATATTATAAACACGGGAAACGTAATTAGGTTTTAGATTTTTGGATCAGGCAACTTTTCCCAAGTAGCCTTTGCCGACAATATACCGACCCAAAAACCATATGAACAGTTGGAGCCTCCACATAACTGGAAGAGTGCTGTCAAACAGGAAAGTCTTGGAGTATGTAACTAAAGCCGTTTTCGCGCCGTTGGAGATATGGTGCGATATCCTCAATTTCGGAAGTTCGGGCAGCTCTCCACCCGTTATTGCCGCTTCAAGCCTGCCGGCGGAAACCCGTCGCATTTCGCTTAACAAAATAAAAGTCTCATCATCACCGAAACGGTCCCTATGACGGTAAGTTTCGTCCATATCAGCCTTACCGGCACGGTAATGCAGATGTTCCAAAACTACATTCTCCATATAATAAATCCGTTCATGGCCCGTCTTTGCCAGACGTTTAAATATATCAAACAGGTGTACATCCAAAAACGCACCTTTGTACAGTTCTGGATACGGGTCCAAAAGTAATTCCGCGGTTTTCCTTGAAAGAATTGGTATTGTGCAAAACCTGCTTTTCTTATACATATCATTCGCGTACGCGAGATAGATGCCATCCTCAATATTGTTATGGAGATCAAGGATAATGCGGTCCCAACCATCGGTGTGTATGACCATGTCATCATTCAGTAGTATGACGACATCGTTTGTGGAGCGCTTGAGGCAGGCAGTGTTGTACGCGCCCATTGTCATCCTGGGGCCGACTATCTTTTTCAGGTTTATGGAGCCGTTAGGGAGATTATAGTTATGCGCGTCATCTTCATCGAGGTAAAGGAAGATTTCTACATTAGAAAGGTTAGACGTTTTTTTCAGGATACTGTCGAACAGGCGTTTTAACTGCTTCGGGCGGCCCCGGCTTGGCAGAAGCAGTGATATAGTACTTCCCATTCAGCCCTTCCCTGTTCCAAAGTGTATATGTGGGGCAGTCGTTACAACCGAAACAGCATTTATAAATGGAATTTGCGTCATTTTAATTTGAACTCATGATTGGTTTAATTTATTCTAACTTAAAATTTGCGGTTCTACCATCATGTTTCGCGGCACACGCCATAAACGCTACATGAGTGTTTTTATTCTAATATGATTGTCACAATTGTACAAAAGCCTGACCCATATTTACAATGCCTTGGACACGCTCAGGCCTTAATCGGTAAAGCGATGTAATGTCGCCAAAAAACAGCTGAACTCAGGAATCCTTATTTTCCAAAAGCCGCGTTACAGCGTCCAGTAAATCTTTGGCGTAAAGGTCGGGTGGAGTCAGCTTTTCATTAACTATCTTTTCTTTATCGGCCATGCCGTATCCGGTATGGACAAGAATAGTCGTCGCTCCCAACCGACGGCCCAGCTCAATATCCAGCGTCCTGTCGCCGATAACGACAGTTTCAGATGGCTTTAGGCCGTATTTTTCAACCGCCTGTTCTATCATGCCGACGGCCGGTTTGCGGCAGCCGCAGATTTTTGTGTATTCGGGCAATGCTCCTTCCGGGTGATGCGGGCAGTAGAAAATCTCCTCCAAAGTGCCTCGCCCTTCGGCCACCAGTTCAATAACCTTTTTATTGACTGCGTGGACATCCTCAATCTTGAAGTACCCCCGCGCTACCCCCGCCTGATTCGATATGCCGAAAACGCGGTAGCCCGCCTCGTTAAGCTTCTGAATAGCTTTAGCCGAACCAGGTATCAGCTCTACATCTTCGGGACGTCCAAGATAGTTTTTTTCTACGTTAATGGTGCCGTCCCTGTCCAGGTACGCGACCTTAACTTTTTTCATGATCGTTTCTCAACCTCTGATTAATCACACTTCCGACCGCTTAAGTTTTCGATTTGTGAAATAAGATAATCCGTGAACGGCATGGCGCAGGTAAACGCGGGCGATACCGCATTCAACACATGGAAGGAGCGGCCGTCTCCTTCATGACGAAAGTCCATTTCAAGTTTTCGCTTTCGAATATTAATCAGCTGGGCGCGTATGCCAGCCCTGCCCCAACGCCGGTAGTTCCCTTTTTCCACGCCGCTTATCATGCTCGATGCGAGTTTGATAAGTTTAGGTTTGTAATATTTTTGTATCTCCTTAAAAGCCAGACTGCGGAATCCGAAATCATTACGCGTAAACAGCACGAATTCCCGCAATAAAATTTCCATCAGCTCCGTGTAACTGAAATTTGAAAAGCCGTTGTAATGCTCCCTCCAAAATGCCGGAATTGCCGTCGGACCGATTTTCACCCTGCCGTCCACAGTTAAAGTGTAGTGCACGCCCAAAAAGGGATTTCTTAAGTTCGGCACCGGATAGATATTGGTGTGCAGCGGTTCGCTATTTTCGTTAGCGTACAGATAAAGCCCCTTGAATGGAAGAATGCGGTAGTCTTTTGAAAAACCGAAATCGAGAGCGATTTTATCCGCATAAAGACCGGAGGCGTTAATCACGTAACCGGCGGCAACAGGCCCGCGGTTTGTAAGTATGCCGTCCGGCATTGGTTTTAGATACATCGTATCGGTTTGGATATCGACACCGCTGTGTTTTGCTCCGCCGACCATGGAGGCGATAACCTCGGACGGGTTTATAACCGATGTGGTAGGGGAAAAAAGCGCGCGCTCGCAGGTTCTTACGCGCGGTTCAATCTCTTTTGCCTCTTTTTCCGTTACCTGTTGGAGTTCCACCCCGTTCTTTCGGCCGCGCTCAAGCAGTTCGTCAAGGCCGTTTAGTTCCGTTTCATCCTTTGCCACTACCAGCTTGCCGCAGCGGTTGATGCGAATATTGTGTTCAAGGCAATATTCGGTCAGCATTCGGTTGCCGTCGCGCGTAAACTTTGCTTTCAGGCTGTCGGCGGTGTAGTAAAACCCGGCGTGCAGGACGCCGCTGTTGCGCCCGCTGGAATGGATTCCGCAGGAGCTTTCCTTATCTATAAGGACAACCCGGCTTTGTTTGTAATTTTGTTTGAGGCGTATAGACAAATTGAGCCCGATTACTCCCCCGCCGATTACTAAAAAATCCGTCGTCGAGGCCATTTATTCCCTTAACAGCCGTAATTTCCCAAGTACATCCGGGAATTATAGACCGTTTTTAATCGTGTGGGACAGTTCAGTGACCAGGCTGGTGAGATAGTTACCGTAACTACTGTTTTCATATAGCTTGGCAAGCTCAAGCAGGTCATCCTTGTTTATGAACCCTTTTCGAAATGCAATTTCTTCAAGGCAGGCGACCTTCAGCCCCTGCCGATTTTCTATCTTCTCAATGCAGTATTGCTGCGTTTCTCAGTCTATCAAAAACAGTGATTGGAGCTGTGCAAACCTTGTTGCGAGAATATTACTTGTTACTTCTCTCCGGGTCTCTTGTAATATGATGGTTCCGGACGACTGAAATTTTAAATGCTAAAGGAGTTTTTAATTGTGAAAAGTAGTTTGGTTTATTTCTGATGGCAGTAAAAAAAGAAACTGTGGTTTTGTACTTGGGGATGGGTATCTCCCTATTGTTCGTTGCCTATGCGGCCATGAAGATGGATTTCAGAAAGGCATTTGAGGTGATCCTTTCCGCTAATGTACTATGGCTCATACCGATAGTACTCCTGACTTTCCTTACGTTTTATCTGCGCGCTTTGAGGTGGTGGTACATTCTGGCCTCGACCAAGAAGATCCCGGTTATCGATATATTGTCCGCGCTTTGCATAGGATTCATGGCAAATATGCTGTTGCCGATGCGTACGGGAGAGCTGATACGCGCTTATGTGATTTCCAAAAAAGAGAGGGTAGGGTTAAGCAGTGTTGTCGGCACTGTTGTTCTCGAAAGAGTTTATGACCTGTTGGCGACGATAGTACTACTGATTATTGTCATGTTTTTTGCCCGTCCGGCCAACGTTTCGCCTGAAATCTGGGCTTCCTTAAAAAAGGGAGGTTTGACCATAAGCGGTGCCTTTATATTAGCCATGACGTTTATGGTGATGCTTGTTCACAACTACACTAAGGTAAATGCATTCTTGCAGATGTTTTACGGAATGCTTCCTAAAGGAGCCGCGGAAAAGATAGAGAGTCTTCTAAGCGCCTTCAGGGATGGTCTCAGGGCCCTTGAAGAAGGTAGGCATATTATTGCGATAACCCTGTATACAGCAATAATCTGGATTGTTATTTTTATGGTAAATTATTCATTTTTACCTATGTTCGATGTTGATGCTTCATTGGAAGTGGCGCTCGTCCTTTCACTTTTTATAATATTCGGAGTTATGGTGCCGTCGTCTCCCGGGTTCGTCGGCCCGCTGCATGCGGGGATAGTGATTGCGCTGGGTCTTTATGGAGTTGATTATGACGAGGCTCTTGGTATCGCTATCGTTATCCAACTGGCGATATTTGTTCAATTGGTGGCGCAGGGTTTTTTCTTTCTCTGGTACTCAGGGCTTAGTTTTTCAAAAATACGACAAACTGCCGAGTAGCACGGCGCCGGAAAGCGCAATTGACGAATTTAGATTAATTGGAGCCGACGAGCGGATTTGAACCGCTGACCTACTGATTACGAATCCTGTTCTTTAGTCTGTATCGCTTTTGTTATCAGGTACTTCTAGCCGTTTCATCTTACCTATGTAGTAAGCCGTTTTGTCAGTCGCTATTAGAAAAGGCAGAAGCAACAAATCCATCATTACGTGCATTATAGTCATAATACGTTGTCCCGGTCGGTAAGCCCTGTTAGTATCGGTTCTGAAATGAAAAAACAGTGTTTTCGTAAATTCCTATTTTAAAAAAGCCTTTACGGTAGTGAAAAAGATAATTATCGCGCCTTTTCTCATTGGTGTTATTGTCTTTGCGTCTCTCGCAAGTGCAGAGGAATCGAAGGAAAAATACCCGTTCGATCCATCCACAATTGAGATGGAGGATGGCTGGAAGGAGGTTCTTTTGGTGGAAGGGGGTTTTCGTCCAAGATGGTGCGGACCTCATAAAATATTTTACTCTACCGCCAAAACAGGTTTTCGATTAATTGACGTTTTTACGAGGGATGTTTCTCGTTTACAGCTTGACCTCGATTACAGTTACCATTTCAAAGGTTGTTTGCCTTCAGGGAGACACATTATTTTTCAAAGGCGGTATCGTAGCCGCGATGCCAACGGTTTTGATTCCATTGCAATATATGATTCCAAAACTCATGAACATGTAAAGATCCTGCCTTTATCGCCTGAAAAGTTCCCCCATATTTCCTTTACT
>JBHHVT010000139.1:0-6207 GCA_046754425.1 Nitrospinota bacterium
TTCATCCCCATCTTTTTGAGAGTACTGCCTATCTGCGGGCCGCCGCCGTGTACGATCAGCGGGTTTATACCTACATATTTCAGCAATGTCACGTCGCGCGCAAAACCCATCTTCAGCTCGTCGTCAACCATGGCGGCGCCGCCGTACTTTATGACAATAGTTTTGTCCTGCAAAGAACGGATATACGGCAACGCCTCAAGAAGTATATCGGCTTTGCCTATCAGTTCGTCCAGTAGTTCTTCCGTCATGCGATAAAGTATACACCACCACCTTACTGGTGGAGGCATCATGCTGGCGCAATGACTAAAAGCCGCTTAATCACTACCGGTAAAAGGTGGTTTCACGGCTTTGCCGTAATTGCCTGCCCACGCAGTGGGCTTTCTGGCGTGCGGATGAGCGGCGTCATACACCTTCATCAATCTGTCCAGGCTTACATGCGTGTACTTTTGTGTCGTACCGAGCGACGCGTGCCCCAGCAGTTCCTGTATCGTGCGCATATCCGCGCCGCCGTCCATCATATGCGTGGCGAATGAGTGGCGCAGTGTGTGCGGAGAAACCGAGCCGGCGATGCCGGCCCTGGCCGCGTACCGTATTACTATGTTATATATGCTCCTGACTGCTATCCGTTTCTTGCGGGAAGAACGGAACATTGCCCCGGTTTTTACTCCAGCGCTTTTACCGAAGTATTCCCGCAATGCCACACCGGCTTTCGCGCCGACGGGCACGATACGTTCCTTCCTCCCTTTGCCGATTACCCGAAGACTTTTCGCGTCCGGGTCGTAATCTTCCATATCAAGCGTATGGAGTTCCGCTATGCGAAGCCCGCAGCCGTAAAAAAGTTCAAGAATCGCCCTGTCGCGCCTGCCGTTTCTTTTTTTGCCGTCAGGCGACGCCATTAGGGCAAATGCGTCGTCCACTGTCAGACCGCGCGGCCTTTTTACTGGTAATTTCGGAATAGGGACCATTGACGCGATATTTTTTTCGACAACGCCTTCCCTTAAAAGGTATTTGAAAAACGAGCGCAGACAACTTAGCTTACGCCCGACACTGGACGGATTTTGCTTTTGCCTGTGAAGGTCCGCCGCGAACCCGCGCAGATCCATCGTATCGAGCGCGCTGAAATCCGGTTCAGGCCCGGAGTTTTTTTTATTGCGCCTGCGGTTTAGGAATTCCACAAATTGCGACAGATCTTTTTTGTACGCTTTTATCGTATTCGGAGAGAAATTCTTTTCAACGCGAAGATAGTTTAAAAAGCCAGAAACCGCGCCGCCATGCGTAAAAGTAGCCACACTTACATTTTAGTTTAATAAATGCGGAATTCAAAAAACGGCCGCCTTTCGAAAAACTCAAAGCGACGGAACCGGCTATTTTAACGAGGCAGCGAACTCGCTCAGGCGCGACAGCCCTTCCTTGAGCCGCGTCCTGTCCAATGCATAGGAAAACCTCAGGTAGTTTTCCATTCCGAAGGCGGCGCCCGGCACAGGCGCTATGCGCGCGTTGTCTATCAAAAGGTTGGTAAGGTGGATGGAGTCCTTTATCGGTTCGCCGTTTAACGATCTTCCCACCCATCCGCTGAAATCGGGGAACAGGTAAAAAGCCCCTTTCGGAACATTGCACTCCACTCCGTCCAGCCCCTTCATGGCGCCCGCGACTATGTCCCGCCGTGCCTTGAACTCAACGACCCGCTCTTCCATAAACGAGAGATCCGCAAGCGCCGCCGCCGCCGCGTACTGCATCGGCGTAACCGGATTCGAGGTCGACTGACCCTGTATCTTGGTCATGGCGCCGATTATTTCCGGCGGACCCAGGGTGTAACCAATCCGCCAGCCGGTCATGGAAAAAGTCTTCGAATGGCCGTTTACCATAAGCGTGCGTTTTTTTACCTCTTCGTCTATGGTCGCCGGCGAGAGCGGTTTTTCATCCGTGTAGAAGAGCTTGTCGTAAACCTCATCGGATATCAGGATGAGATCGTTTTCCACCACGATCCGCGCTATCTGTCTTATCGCATCCCCGCTGAAAACGGCGCCGGAAGGATTGTTGGGCGAATTCAGAATTATCGCCCGTGTCTTGCCGCTTATCTTGGCTTTCAGCTCGTCCAGGTCGGGGTTGAACTCCTTCTCAAAGGGGCAGTTTACAAATACCGGCTTCGCTCCCGCCAGCGATACCTGATCCGGGTATGTAACCCAGTAAGGGAGAAATATAATGACCTCGTCCCCCTCCTCGAACAGAACCTGGGAGATGTTATAAAGGGAGTGCTTCGCGCCGCAGGAAACTATAACCTGGTTCTTTTCGTATTCGAGACCCAGCTCATTTTTAATGTAATTGAGGACACCGGTTTTAATTGTATCGTTGCCGGGAACGGGCGTATATTTATTGTGCCCGTCGCGTATCGCCTTTATCGCCGCCTCTTTCGCAAAATCCGGCACGTCGAAATCCGGCTCACCGACCGAAAAGGATATTATGTCCTTGCCCTCGCCGTTTAGCTGGGCCACCTTGCCGCTGATAGCCATCGTGGCGGACGGCTTGAAACTGAACATTCTTTTAGCAAGCTTCATGGCCGGCCGCCCACCTGCGGATATTTTTCGGCAAGCGCTTCGACCACGGGAGGCGGCACATGGGATGATACATCGGCGCCAAAACTTGCGAACTCCTTAACCAGCTTGGAGCTTACGAATGTATACTCCTCGCTGGGCATCAGGAAAAGAGTTTCTATATTTCCGTCCATTTTCCGGTTCATCTGGCTCATCTGTAGCTCATATTCAAAATCGGATATCGCCCTAAGGCCTCGAATGACTATATTAATCGACATCTCCGCACAGAACTCTATCAAAAGGTTTCCAAAAGGCAATACTTCGATATTTGGTATGCCTTCCGTTGAACTTTTAACGAGGCTCACCCGCTCCTTAATCATAAACAGAGGATGTTTAGCCGGATTTTCGGCCACCGCTATTACAAGTTTGTCGACAACCTTAAGGCTCCTTTTCATAAGGTCGAGGTGACCGTTCGTGATAGGGTCGAATGTACCGGGATATATGGCGGATATCATAATAGCTTTTTTCTTTCGTTATACTACCGTGAAGGCAGTGACGCCCTGATTTCCATTGCCCGTTTTACGGCTGATACTATATCTTCCGCCGTAAGACCGCATGTCTTCAGTAAACCTTCCGCGGGGCCGGAGGTTGCGAACCTGTCCTTTACGCCGACCCTCAGGACGGGAACAGGCTCGCTTTCAGCGGCAACTTCCGCCACCGCGCCGCCGAGGCCTCCCAGCACAGAGTGTTCTTCCGCCGTTACGATGGCGCCGCTCTCCTTTGCCGCAGTGATAACGGCGTCCCTGTCAAGCGGCTTTATTGTGGACATATTAATCACGCCAACGGAATCACCTTCCTTTTCGAGAAGTTCCGCCGCCTCCATCGCCATGTGCGTCATCAGTCCGCACGCGATGATGGTAGCGTCCGTACCCTTGCGCAGTCTGTCCGACCGCCCCACTTCAAAACTTTTATCCTCATCGAATATCACGGGGAATTTTTCGCGCGAAAGACGAATGTAAACCGGACCTTTATAACCCGCCGCCCACTTCACCGCCGCCGCCGTTTCGTATGCGTCGGCCGGGACTATAACCGTCTGGTTCGGGATGGCGCGCATGACGGCGATATCTTCCGTCGCATGGTGCGACGGGCCGTCCGGCCCTACCGTAACGCCTCCGTGGGTAGAGACTACCTTTACGTTCAGTTTCGGATAACAGATGGATTGGCGTATCTGCTCCCAGGCGCGGCCCGTTGCGAAGATTGCAAAGCTCGACGCAAACGCGGTCTTCCCGCCGGTTGCGAGGCCCGCCGCCGTGCTCATCATGTCCTGCTCCGAAACACCCATATTGAAAAAGCGGTCGGGGAATTCCTTTCTAAAGACTGACGTCTTCGTGGAACCCGCGAGGTCCGCATCCAGGACGACGATATCGGGATTATCCCTTCCAAGTTCGGCAAGGGTCTTACCGTAATATTCGCGAAGGCTCAGCTTCTCAGACATGGTCGGCAGCCGCCCCCAAAGGCGCGGTGGAAAGTTCCTCAATCGCCTTTTTCAACTCTTCGTCGTTCGGCGCCGTGCCGTGCCACTTTACCTGGTTTTCCATGAACGACACGCCTTTTCCTTTCACGGTTTTTGCCACTATCATCGACGGCCGTTCCATCTCCTTTTTAGCGTTGTCGACCGCCTCCAGTATCTGCGCGAAATCGTGCCCGTCTATCTCCTGAACGTGCCAGCCAAAGGCGCGCCATTTGTCGGCGGCGGGTTTTATATTCATTATTACGTCAAGTGGTCCGTCAATCTGAAGGCCGTTGTTGTCCAAAAAGGTTATGACGGAACCCAACTTGTAATGCGCGGCCGTCATCGCCGCCTCCCATATCTGTCCTTCCTGCATTTCGCCGTCACCTATGACGCAATAGACATTGGAGTCGTCATTATTAAGGCGGTTAGCAAGCGCCAGGCCGTTTGCCTGCGATAGCCCCTGTCCGAGCGAGCCCGCCGTGACCTCCACTCCCGGTGTCGCCGCGTAAGCGTGCCCGCTTAAAATACTGCCCTCTTTTCGAAGGGCGAGAAGTTCGCTTTTATCAAAGTAGCCGCACTCCGCCAGGACCGCGTAAAGCGCGGGGGCCGCGTGGCCCTTCGACAGGACGAAACGGTCCCGCCTGGCTTCCGGCTTATCGCTGGGCGAGTGATTCATCCTTGAAAAATATAGACTTACAATAATATCAATAGCGGATAGGGAGCCTCCGGGATGGCCCGACCCGGCCGCATTAATCATCTTGACGATGTCGATGCGCATCCTGCGCGCTATTTCTTTAAGCTCTTCCATATTTTCCGTTTTTTTAACCATAAGTGTCTATCGCGTTCCGTTTGCAACAGGATATCTGGACATGTGAGATTACCACGAACGCTAATTACGGCGCAAATATTTTGCCGAAACCGACAACAAGAACCGTTTACCAGAAAAGTTTTTGCCCGACCCGCAGGATGTTAATCGTACCGGGTGGATATTTTCTGGTCTCGGCTTCCTTTTTTAGCCGTGTCGGCGGTTCGTCGACCGGCTCGAATGTAAGGTCGAAACTTCCCCAGTGGACGGCGAGAAACTTCCGGCCGCGAACTTCATCGAACACGTCTAGCGCCTCTTCGGGATTGAGATGCATCCGGCGCATCATCCAGACCGGTTCGTAAGCGCCGATCGGAAGAGCCGCCAGGTCAATAGGCCCGTACCTTTTACCAATCTCTTTAAAACCGTCAAAGTAGCCGCTGTCGCCGGAGTAGTAGAATTTCTTTTCTCCGCTTACGATCCAGCCGCACCAGTGACTTTGGTTGCGGTCCCACATCGTCCTCGCGCTGAAATGCTGCGCCGGTACGGATGTAACTGTCAGACTGTCGATACGCTGGGAGGAGTACCAATCAATTTCCACTACGCTATCGATTCCGGCGGACTCGAACCAGCCGGAAAGCCCCTTCGGTACGAAAAAACGCGGCCTGTCCCTGTCGTAAATCATCTTCACCGACCGATAATCGAGGTGGTCGTAATGATTATGAGATATCAGCACGAAGCTTATTTTGGGAAGATTGGTTATCGATATGCCGGGCGGCGAGTACCTGCACGGTCCGATAGCTGTAAAGGGCGAGGCGCGCTCGGAAAAAACAGGGTCGGTCAGGTAGTAAATCGAGTCCTGCCGGCAAAGTACGGATGAATGGCCGACCCAAAGCGCAAAATCGCCTTCGCTATCCCCAGGATTACTATCGGGATTTTCATGAACAGGGAGCGATAAGACGTTTTCATATCTTTTCGGGTTGAACGCCTTAAGTCGTATACTCCCCAGCAAAAAGCGCAACAGCTTCAGGTATTCCGGGTGTTGGTATTTCGAATCTTTGTTACTGTATTTCACTTTTGTGCCGACTGACTAATAGGAAACAATGCGGCGGGAAGCATTTCAGCCGGCTGTCTAAGCCGCTCAGTTAAGGCGCCAGGTCCTGTTCAGGCGGTCCATCTCCTTTTCGAGATACTGCGGGCTTGCCTGCTTGTTGTTGAGCAGTTCGCCTTGAAGTCTTTCGAAATATTTTTTTCTTTCCAGGTCGAAAAGGCGGTCCAGCTCTTCCTTCTTCTTCATAATTTCGTCTATAATTTTTTGCCGCTTTTCGTCCATGAGTCTTCACCACATCCAAGCATTAACG
>JBHHVT010000140.1:0-6170 GCA_046754425.1 Nitrospinota bacterium
GTTACGACCTATAATTTGAAAATTCAATTTCTTCATGAATAATTCGGGCTAGGCGGGTAGAAATGGGAATCAAACAGTTCGGATACGATTTGCCGGCCCATACGCTTGAAATTATACAGAGTTTTCTTTAGTCGATGGAGTCCAGAACGTCGGCCATGATGAGTCTGTTTTTATAAAAATCTTTCTTCATCTGTAGAATTGCCTTCAAATACACAATTAGTGTAATAACCGCCAGAACCATGTGGATATAACCCGGAATTTTATCAACCTGTACACCGGCTCCTACCACCGTGGTGACAAGCATGACCAATATTGCCGCCATGCACCATGGGAACGTATCCTTTTTAAGCTGGCGGGTACGGGCATATAATTCCATCGGCAGGTTGTGTTCCTCTACCGCTTCCCTGACCGCCGCGCCGGTTGTAATAAGGTAGAACATCGCGCCAACGAGACCGAACATTCCAATAAGTGAAGTCGCAAGGCCCATCGCAATATGTATCGGAAGCAGTCCGTTTCCCGGCCCCACAAATACGCCAAATAATGCCATGGACACAAACAGCGCGAAGGAAGTCCAGTTTATACCGACGAATAATGTCGCTATACGCGTTTGCGGCAGTTTACGTGTGAAAGTTGCGTCGTCCATTTCCTGAGAATTTATATGACGCGAACCGGCTTTGCCGTTCTCTTTTTCATCTTCTTTTGCGCCGATACTATTCTCAGCACCCGTTTTTTTACATTTTCCTTCAGGGCGTCGATAGTGCCGGCCTTTAGCTCCTTTTTAAGCGCCGACGTAAGCATGGTCGCTCTTGCCATTGACTGGTGTCCGCCCGCGCTCCCTATTTTTCCGAAGGCTTTGGCCATTACGTCTCCCGCATGAATTTTTGGCGTAATCGATCGGGCCGAAAAGGTACACTCTTTGCCGACAATACCCCAAACTAGAGCAAACTCAGGTTCACCTATCTGCAGTATAAAATCGGCCAGCCTCGGTACGAGGTCTTCTTTTGGTATAGGGCCCAGGCATGAAAATATGCATGACTTTTCTATCGCATGCCCTTTTAAAGCCCTTACAAAAACGTCAACCTCTTCAGATTTAAGCCGCGGCCTCTCCATCTGCATTATGAGGTAATGGTTCGCCTTCGGCCACAACAGGGCAAACGCGCTGAAATCCGCGTGCGAGACATCGCGCCCGAACAGCAGCGTATCCGTTTTTACACCGTAATAAAGAGCCGTGGCGAGGCGCTGGCCAATCTTCATTTCACTGGCGACAAGATATTCCACAAATATGCTGGCGGTAGCGCCGTAATGTTCCTGCACGTCGACATAGGGAGCATCGTACTGTTCCAATACAGGGTGGTGGTCAACAACTATCCTGAGATTATTTAAGGTGCGCTTGAAGTAAGGCGGCGGAATGTCGACCAGCGCGATTTGTGGAGCGCGGGCGGCCTGAGCCGGGGTAACCTCCCTGATTTTCACTTTAATGATATTAATCATTGCGAGGTTTTCATTTCTTGCAACACGCTTGAATGTAACAATCGGCGCCGACTTGTCGTTCCTGCCCAAAAGTGCCTGCAATGCCATGGCGCTTGCAATGGAGTCCGGGTCCGGATCGTTTTGAAGTAATATCCAGATCGGTTTTTTTTTATCCAGCACTTTTTTCATTCGCTCGATCTTTCTTTTGATTTCAATCTGGTGCCATTTTTCCATCGCCCTTCTTTTAAGGATGGGCTTTAGCGGGAGAACGCTTATTCCGGGATCATCCATTGTGCCGGAGCCGCCCCACTTTATATTATTGGATGACAAATCATACAGAAGTATCGGAACACCTTGTGAAAGTGAGCGAACGTCGCTGATGGCCTTTTCCCGGTCCTTGTCGTTTTCCAGGTTTATGATGACGCGGTTTAACGATGATATTTTGAAATCCTTTAATCTCGTCATGTCTTGAAGTTCCGCGCCGTTAAGCTCCTCTTTTATCCGGGAGCGTCGTTCCCTGCCGTTTCCTCCCGGTTTAAAGAAGAAAATTTCATCCCTGTCCGGCGCGATTGCATGCAATCCGGATGCAAATCCGCTGTTATCGGTTATTACAAAATACCTCACCCGTCATGCGCCCTTTCAGAGGAATAATATGTATCGATTAAGCGCTATTGGAAATATAGATGCCCTTGGCTGTCTCTTTTAGACCGTTTATCGCCGGTGTGCTGGATTTCCTCACAATCTGAGAAGCCTCCTTGGTCGTGGTGGATGCAATTATCTTTGGAATTTTGCCCCTTGCTGCGGCGATCTTATCGCTGTTTTTGGAGATAGTGCGTATAAGCCCGGCTGTTTGTCTGCTTAGATTTACTTTTTGATTCCCGTTTGTAACATTCGGAAAAGTAGGGAATTTTACCTTTCCCTTGATTGACGCATCAATTATTACTGCCAATTTTTAATACTCCATCTGGTTTAAATTTAGCCCAAAGTTGATTGAATGTAAAGTAATCGGGTAATATAAGCCGGTCTTTTTACATAAAGGGGAAACTATGAAACAGAGGAAAATTCAATTATCTGAAAAAGAAATTCCGCGCCAATGGTATAACGCCGTCCCTGATATGCCGAATCCGCCGGCGCCGCCTCTTCATCCGGGAACAAAACAGCCGATAGGGCCGGACGATCTGGCGCCGCTGTTCCCGATGCCGCTTATCGGGCAGGAAGTCAGCCAGGACAGTTGGATAGATATACCGGAAGAGGTGCTTGACGTCTATTCGCTCTGGAGGCCGTCGCCTCTTTACAGGGCGTATAATCTGGAAAAAGCTTTGGGTACGCCCGCAAAAATCTACTACAAGTATGAAGGCGTCTCGCCCGCGGGCAGCCACAAGCCGAACACCTCCGTTCCACAGGCCTACTACAACAAAATATCCGGCACCCAAAGAATTGCGTCGGAGACGGGCGCGGGACAGTGGGGGAGCGCCCTGAGTCTTGCATGCACGCATTTCGGCCTGGAATGCAGTGTCTACATGGTGAAGGTATCGTACCAGCAAAAACCGTATCGACGCTCGATGATGGAAACGTGGGGAGCGGAGGTATTTGCCTCCCCTACCGACAGGACAAAGGCGGGACAAAAAGTTCTCTCGGAAAATCCGGATTCAACCGGTTCGCTAGGCATAGCGATATCCGAGGCCGTGGAGGACGCCGCGACGCATGACGATACTAAATACTCTCTCGGCTCGGTGCTTAACCATGTTTTGATGCACCAGACTATAATCGGATTGGAAACCAAAAAGCAGTTAGACCTGGTCGGCGAAAAACCGAACGTTCTTATAGGATGCTGCGGCGGCGGGAGCAACCTCGGCGGTCTTGTACTGCCGTTCCTTCCCGAAAAACAAAACGGCGCCGATATAAGAATGATTGCCGCGGAGCCGGAGGCATGTCCTACCCTCACCCGTGGAAAGTTTGCGTACGATTTCGGCGACACGATCGGCCTTACACCGCTTGTACAGATGTACACGCTCGGCTCCGCTTTCGTCCCCGAAGGCATCCACGCGGGCGGACTCAGATACCACGGCGACTCCGCTATCATATCCCAGCTTGTGCGGGATAAAATTATTGAGGCCGTCGCCTATCATCAAAACGAAGTGTTCGACGCGGCGGTTCTTTTTGCAAGGTCGGAGGGGATAATCCCCGCTCCTGAAACCGCGCACGCCATAAAGAGCGCGGTCGACGAGGCAAAGAAAGCCACCGAGGAAGGCAAAGAAAAAACTATCGTCTTTAACCTTTCCGGACACGGGCACTTCGATATGGCGGCGTACGATGCCTATTTCTCGAAGAAACTGCCGGATTTCTCTCTGCCGGACGAAACACTCCAAAAGACGATAGCGGCCCTGCCGCAGGTTTAACCGCCAGATGTCTTCCGTAGAACAACGAGGCCGGCGGCATATGCGCGGATACTTTGGCGAGTTCGGCGGCAGGTTCGTCATTGAAACGCTTATACCCGCGCTTGAGCAGCTTGAATCGGAGTATGCGAAGGCAAGACGGAATAAAAACTTTAATAAAAAGCTGGCACACCTCCTTGGAGATTACGCCGGGCGTCCCACTCCGCTCTATTTCGCAAAAAGACTAACGGAGCATCTGGGCGGAGCGCGGATTTATCTGAAACGAGAAGACCTCAATCACACGGGATCACATAAAATCAACAACACGCTGGGCCAGGGTCTATTGACACTTCAGATGGGAAAGAAAAGGGTAATAGCGGAAACAGGCGCGGGGCAACATGGTGTTGCAACGGCTACGGCGGCGGCGCTATTCGGACTGGAGTGCGATGTGTACATGGGCAGCGAGGACATGGAGCGTCAGAAACTTAACGTCTATCGCATGCGCCTCATGAACGCGCGCGTAATCCCCGTCACATCCGGCAGCCGAACACTCAAAGATGCAACAAATGAGGCGCTTCGCGACTGGATAGCGTCCGTAAAAGAGACGCACTACATAATCGGTTCCGTTGTGGGGCCTCACCCCTACCCCACTATCGTCCGCGACTTCCAATCGGTTATAGGAAAAGAAGCAAGGCGTCAGATACAATCCGTAGAAAAAAGACTTCCCGATCTGCTTGTCGCGTGCGTCGGCGGTGGAAGTAACTCTATGGGTCTTTTTCACCCCTTTTATAACGACAAGAAAGTAAAGATGGTTGGTGTGGAGGCGGGCGGCAAGGGTTCGCGCATGGGAGACCATTCGGCGTCGATTAGTAGAGGCAGCATCGGCGTACTTCACGGAAGCAAAAGCTATATCCTGCAGGATAAGGAGGGTCAGATCGCTTCCACTCATTCCATATCGGCGGGACTTGACTACCCCGGGGTCGGCCCCGAACACAGCTTTTACAAAAAAAGCGGCCGTGCAAGTTACGTAACTGTAAGCGACGGCGCCGCCATTAAGGCGTTCAACGTTTTAAGCAAACTGGAAGGGATAATGCCGGCCCTTGAATCCGCGCACGCGATTGCTCACGTTTGCAAAGCCGCCCCGCGTTTGAAAAAAAACCAGGTGATTATCGCCTGTCTTTCCGGGCGCGGGGACAAGGACGTAGGCTCGCTGGAATCGCTGACTTAAAATCATGAACCGTATAGACAGAAAATTCGCGGAGCTCAAACAAAGAGGGAAGAAGGCTCTTATCATTTTCGTGACGGCTGGCGATCCTGATCTTAAGACCACCGAACGGCTTATACCGGAACTTTTCAAGGCAGGCGCCGATATTGTGGAGATAGGCGTTCCTTTTTCCGATCCTTTGGCAGACGGGCCGACCATACAGGCGTCTTTTCTGCGGGCAATGAAGTCCGAAATAAATATGGATAAAATCTTCAATATGGTCGGTCGAATAAGAAAAAAGTGCCACGACCCGATTTTAATAATGTCCGCTTATAACCTGATATACCGATACGGAACCAGAAAGTTCTCCAATCATGCAAAACAAAACGGCGTGGACGGCGTAATTTTCCCCGACCTCATACCTGATGAATCGGGAGAGACGGTAGCGGACCTGAAAAGAAATGATATAGCGCCGGTTTTTCTGGCCGCACCGACAAGCGGTAAAGATAGAGTTCGTAAAGTTACAGCGGCCAGCGGCGGCTTCATTTATTACATCACGGTAACAGGGATTACCGGAAAGCAAAAACCGTCTGAGGTTGATGTGCGGCGGCAGGTAAGTATGATTAAGCGATTTACGAATTTGCCCGTTGCCTGCGGTTTCGGGATTTCCACACCTCGACAGGCCGCGTCTATCGGAAAAATAGCGGATGGCGTTATCGTCGGCAGCGCTATCGTAAAACTTCTGGCGGAGTCCGGCTCAAGACAGACAAGGTTAAAAGAAGTAGTGAAACTTACAAGGAAATTGCGCAAAGCCCTTACGTAACCGTTAGAATAGTTATGTTAATAAATCTCCTTGAAGGGACAGAAGTTGAAGGAAGAAGAAGAGAGAACAAAATACAAACGCATCCTCAAACACGAGAAATTCTTCGCACCATTTAACGATGAAGAACTCGACGAGCTGCTCGAATCCGGTGAGGTTAAAAAGTACGCAATAAACGAATATATAATCAAGGAAGATAATGTCGACTACACCTTTTTTGTCATCCTTCGCGGACAGGTCAGCATTATTAACCCGAATTATTCATGAAGAAGTTGAATTTTCAAATTATAGGTCGTAACCA
>JBHHVT010000141.1:0-6138 GCA_046754425.1 Nitrospinota bacterium
TTCAATTCCCCTCCTTGAAAAGGAGGGGACATTTCATGAATAATCCGGGCTAAAAATAAACTTTATCAATGGGCGACTATGCAGCGGTCGGCATTGCTCTACGCCGGCAACTTGCGGCTGCCTGCAAGACAGACTTTTATTGCCCCCAGTGCCCATTTTTGTGTTAGTATCATCCCCTATCAGATGACTAAAATCGGAGCGACAGTCTATAACACTTTGATATTTAACAACTTTGCGCCGCAGTTAATTGTTGCAACCATTACGCGGAACCATGATGCTTGAACCTAAACTAAAAGAATACCTTACCTTTGACGACGTACTGCTTTTGCCGGGAAGGTCGAAGGTTTTACCAAAGGACGTTGCGTTAAAAACGCGCTTTACCAAAACGCTTGGGCTGAACATCCCGATTATCTCCGCGCCGATGGATACTGTTACAGAATCGCAGCTTGCAATTGCGCTTTCCCAGGAGGGCGGGATAGGCATAATCCATAAAAACCTGTCGATAAAAAGCCAGGCTCGCGAAGTTGAAAAGGTAAAAAGGTACAGTTCCGGAATGATAGTCGATCCGGTCACCATGTCGCCCGACCAGACCATTCATGAGGCGATAGGTGTGATGAAAAAATACGGGATTTCCGGCATCCCGGTAACGGATAAAGAGAAACTGGTTGGTATCATCACTAACCGCGATCTAAGGTTTGAAACCAACTTTGCGCTTAAGGTCAAGGATTTGATGACGACCAAGCTCGTCACGGCGCCGGTTGGCACACCGCCGGAAAAGGCGCAGGAACTTTTACAAAAACACAAAATCGAAAAACTGCTTGTGGTCGGTAACGGCGGCTCGCTAAAAGGACTCATCACCATAAAGGATATGGAAAAGAGCATTCTTTATCCGGATGCCGCAAAGGACGAAATGGGACATCTTCTGGTGGGCGCGGCGGTAGGGGCCGGAGTCGACCGCGACGAACGAGCCGAGGCGCTTGTGAACGTTGGAGCGGATCTGCTCGTTATCGACACGGCGCACGGCCACTCGGAAGGCGTTCTCCGTTCGATAGAAGCACTCAAGAAAAAATATCCGGATCGGCAGATAATCGCGGGCAATATCGCTACAGCACAGGCGGCAAGGGATCTGGTTAACGCGGGGTCTGACGGCGTAAAGGTAGGCATAGGACCCGGTTCCATCTGCACAACGAGAATGGTAGCCGGTGTCGGAGTGCCGCAGGTTTCCGCGGTTGCGGAAGTTTGCGATGAAATCAAGAAGGATGGAGTCCCGATAATAGCGGACGGCGGCATAAAATACTCCGGCGACGTGGTGAAGGCGATCGCCGCCGGAGCGGATGCGGTGATGATAGGTTCCATATTCGCGGGAGTGGAGGAAAGCCCCGGAGAAAAAATTCTCTATCAGGGAAGGGCATACAAGGAGTACAGGGGGATGGGTTCCATCGGCGCGATGCAGGAGGGCAGTTCGGATCGTTACTTCCAGGAGCACGAACTTTCCGGGACGAAAATGGTGCCGGAAGGCGTAGAGGGCAGGGTGCCTTATAAAGGTTCCCTTTCCTTCACCGTTAACCAGCTCACGGGCGGCCTGCGTTCCGGCATGGGATACTGCGGCGCCGCTACCATAGATGAGTTAAAGAAAAAATCACGCTTCATCAAAATCACATCCGCCGGTCTCAAGGAGAGCCACGTCCACGATGTAATTATCACCAAGGAAGCTCCCAACTACAGGATAGATTAATAATGAAGGCGGCCCCCGTAAGCCACGTAAACGATAAGGTTCACGAAGAAAATATCGTGATTCTGGATTACGGTTCCCAGTACACTCAGCTGATAGCGAGGCGCGTTAGGGAACTTGGCGTCTATTGCGAGATTTTGCCGTGCACCGTCGGTGACGACGAAGTTGGTGCGCTAAATCCTAAGGGTATAATCCTTTCCGGCTCACCGTTCAGCGTACACCAGCGTAAAGCGCCGAAGCTGGGCGGGAAGCTTATTACGCTTGGCCTTCCAATTCTGGGCATCTGTTATGGAATGCAGCTTGTCACGAAATCTCTGGGCGGTAAGGTAGCGCTGTCAAAAAAGCGCGAGTACGGGCACGCGGTCATGACTATAGATGACGACAGCGACCTCTTTGCGGGGTTGTCGCGGCGCGAAAACGTTTGGATGTCTCACGGCGACAGGATCGAATCACTCCCCGACGGTTTTAAGGCGATAGCGCACACTGCGAACTCGCCGGTTGCCGCGATGAAGAACGGCAACAGGCACGTTTACGGTTTGCAGTTCCACCCTGAAGTTGTACATACGAAAAACGGGCGGATAGTACTGGAAAATTTCGTTAAAAAAATATGCGGCTGTTCGGGTAACTGGGACATGAAGTCCTTTTTAAAATACGAAGTCGAAAGGATACGAGAAACTGTTGGGAAGGACAGGGCGCTTCTCGGCATTTCCGGAGGCGTGGATTCCACCGTCTGCGCCGCAATAGTCCACAAGGCGATAGGAGACAGGCTTACCTGCCTTTTCATCGATAACGGTTTGCTTCGCATGGATGAGGCAAAAAAAGTTTTGGAGATGTTCAAAAGGCATCTGCACATAAAGGTAAAGTTTAAAAACGCGTCGCGGTTTTTTCTTGATGCGCTAAAGGGAGTAACCGATCCCGAAAAAAAACGAAAGATTATCGGCAGAAAGTTTATTAAAGTATTTCGCGAAGAAGCGGCGAAAATCGGCAAGGTAAGGTTCTTGGCGCAGGGGACGCTTTACCCGGATGTGATAGAGTCCACTTCTTTTAAAGGGCCGTCGGCCGTAATAAAAAGCCACCATAACGTCGGCGGTCTTCCGAAGGTGATGAAACTTAAGCTGCTGGAGCCGTTGCGTGAACTTTTCAAGGACGAGGTAAGGAGGCTCGGCGCGGAGCTGAGGCTGAACGAAAAGTTTATAAAACGCCAGCCTTTTCCGGGTCCGGGCCTGGCAATAAGGATTCTCGGAAGCGTAACGCCCGAAAGGCTAAATATATTGCGCGAAGCGGACAGGATAGTTGTTGAATCGATAAAGGAAGCGGGCCTCTATGATGAAATCTGGCAGTCCTTCGGAGTTTTGCTGCCTGTAAGGACAGTCGGCGTAATGGGCGACGAGCGCACATATGAAAACGTGGTTGCCATACGGGCGGTTACCAGCCGGGACGGAATGACGGCTGATTGGGCCCGGCTGCCGGACGAACTGCTTGCGCGCATGGCAAACAAATTGATAAACGAGGTAAAAGGAGTGAACCGTGTGGTATACGATATCTCATCCAAGCCGCCGGGAACAATCGAGTGGGAATAATAAGGAGGAATAATGGTTAAATCTGAATGGGGAACGCGGTATACCTGTTACAAATGCGGCGCGCGATTTTATGATCTCAATAAACCTGAACCGATCTGCCCGAAATGCAACGCGAACCAGACCAAGCAGACCACAAAATCTGCCACTCCGTCTCCCCGCGCCCGCGCTCGCGCGGTAATTCCTGAAGAGCCTGAAGTCGTGGACGATGACGGCGATGATACTGTGAAGGGTATAGACGGCATAGGGGTTGACGATGAAGAGACGGAGGAACCTGCCTGAGCGATGCGCCACGAAGATTTCGTTCACCTTCACCTCCACTCGGAATTTTCCCTGCTGGATGGCGCAATAAAAATCGACGACCTGCTGAAGAAAGCCGAGGAATTCAACATGGCGGCTGTTGCTGTTACGGACCACGGCAACATGTTTGCCGCGATTGATTTTTATCAGAAGGGTTATAAAACTCCGGTAAAGCCTATTATCGGTTGCGAAGTCTATATTTCGCCCGGAAGCCGGTTCGATCGCAGCGCGCAAATAAATCCGGAAGAAGATTTATCGCACCACCTGATACTGCTCGTAAGGAACCAAAAAGGCTACGGGAACCTCTGCAAACTGGTTTCCGCCGGCTACCAGGAAGGTTTTTATTACAAGCCGAGGATAGACAAGGAACTGCTTGCGGAACACAGCCAGGGTCTTGTCGCATTATCCGCGTGCCTGAAGGGGGAGGTGGCGCGAAAACTGAGTATGGATAAACCCGAGGAGGCGGAAAAGGCGGTCCGCTTTTACAAAGATCTTTTCGGCGAGCATTTTTATCTGGAGATCCAGAACCACGGCATTCCAGAACAGATAAAAGTTAATCCGCTGATAATTGATCTGGCAAAAAAATACGATATTAAACCGGTAGCGAGTAACGATTGTCACTACCTCCTGCAAGAACATTCACGCGCCCACGATATGCTTCTCTGTATCGGTACCGGTAAAACGCTTTCCATGCCTAACCGGATGAAATTCTACAATGACCAGTTTTATCTGAAATCGGCGGCGGAGATGAAAGCGCTTTTTTCGGAAATTCCCGATGCGGTAACTAACACGCGGGAAGTCGCCGACAAGTGCAACCTTGATCTTCATCTGGGCGAGTACCATCTGCCCGAATACAGCGTACCGTCGGACACCAATCCGCAAAGCTACCTGGAAAACCTCGTGGAGCACAACCTGACGCTGAGGCTCGATGAAATGTCGAAGCGCGGCGAACAGGTATCGCCCGAAATGAAAACCGCATATACAGATCGCGCGGAACTGGAACTGTCCGTTATCAAGAAAATGAACTTCGCTGGTTATTTCCTTATCGTGTGGGATTTTATACAGTACTCGAAAAAGCAAAACATCCCGGTAGGCCCTGGGCGTGGATCAGCCGCGGGCAGCCTGGTGGCTTACTGCCTTGAGGTCACGAACATAGACCCCATCAGGTACGGACTCCTGTTCGAGCGTTTCCTTAATCCGGACAGGATATCCATGCCGGACATAGACATAGACTTCTGTATGGAGAGGCGGGGAGAGGTAATAAAGTACGTTCAGGAGAAATACGGAGAAAAAAATGTAGCGCAGATTATTACGTTCGGAACGATGAAGGCTCGCGCCGCCATACGCGACGTGGGGCGCGTAATGGATATGAACTATAACGATGTCGACAGGATAGCCAAACTGGTTCCCGACAGTTTGGGAATTACGATCAACGAAGCGGTAAAGACGGAAAAAAAGCTGGCCGAACTTGAGAAAAAGGACCCGAAGGTTGAGGAACTGCTCGAAGTAGCCAGGGTTTTGGAGGGAGTTGCGCGGCACGCATCAACGCATGCCGCCGCTGTCGTTATCTCACCGACCGACCTTACAAACTTTCTTCCTCTATATAAACCGGCGAAGGGCGACGATTCGATTACACAGTATGCAAAGGATGACGTTGAGAGACTCGGCCTTTTGAAGATGGACTTTTTGGGACTGCGCACGCTCACTGTAATAGACCGGACCGAAAAACAGGTGCGAGCTTCGAAGGAGAGCGATTTTTCCATCGAAAAGATTCCCCTTGACGATAAGGCGACTTTTGCGCTGCTGGGGGAGGCAAAAACTCTCGGTGTGTTCCAGTTGGAGTCGTCGGGCATGCGCGACATTTTGCGCAAAATGAAACCCGAAAAATTTACCGACATAATAGCGCTGGTAGCGCTTTTCCGTCCCGGCCCGATAGGCAGCGGGATGATAGATTCGTTTATCAAGCGCAAGCACGGTACGGAAAAAATCGAAAACATACTCCCCCAGATGAACGAAATACTTAAAGAAACTTATGGTGTAATCGTCTATCAGGAGCAGGTGATGAAACTTGCCAACACGCTGGCGGGCTTCACGTTAGCGCAGGCCGATTCCCTTCGCAAGGCAATGGGAAAGAAAATCAGGGAAGCCATGATGTCCCAGCGGAATAACTTCCTGACCGGCGCGAAAGAAAACGGCATCGACGAGAAAAAGGCATCCGAAGTATTTTCGCTGATGGAACAGTTCGGCGAATACGGTTTCAACAAATCGCACTCGGCGGCATACGCGCTAATCAGCTACCGCACCGCATACCTGAATGCACACTACCCGATGGAATTCATGGCGTCGCTGCTGACCAGCGACATGGATAACACCGATAAGGTAGTTCAGCTTCTCGGCGAATGCCGCGAAGAGGGAATCAAAATCAGGCCGCCGGATATAAACAGGAGCGGACAGCAGTTCGGCGTTGATGGGGACAGTATAGTATTCGGCCTGGCGGCGGTGAAAAACGTCGGTCAAAACGCCGTTGGC
>JBHHVT010000142.1:0-6114 GCA_046754425.1 Nitrospinota bacterium
AGTCACGCGCCTTCGCGTGACGGCCTGCGTGAGTATGTGGTCACGCGTGGGCGCGCGACTCTCACAAGTAATTTTTAAAAAAGAGTAGCGTTCCCATTATTATTTTTGCTAGGGTGAAAAGAATAGTATGAAACAGATACTCAATGCGAGGAATAGCATCTACAACTATTTCCGGGTGTCCAAACCCTGCCAAGAGCACTTTTATAAAGTCGATATGGACGCTTATGCCGCTTATTACACATCTATGTACCTTATTCAGGATACAGGAGAGGCGCTATTAGCTCATCGCAAACTAGGGTTTTCGGACGACTCAATGCGGGCATATATAGAATTTTGGGGAGTAATGCAAGCGATCTTCATTCAGCAAGATGCACTGAAAGAACTATACAAGGCAGTGTTTGGAGGCTGTCTGGATTATAAAAAATATACTGGTTGGATGAAATTGCGGGACATTCGAAATCTTTGCGCCGGGCATCCTGCCAAACAGGATAGACCAGGAAATATCCCACATAAAAGAACCTTTATGGGGCGAAATTTTGGAGATTACAAAAATGTTCGCTATGAATTATGGGATAATTTAACCCAACTACCAACACATCCGGAATTTGATCTTTGTGAACTAATCGACAAATACGAAGCCGATGCAGTTCAGGTTCTGCAAAATATATTGAGTGAAATGAAGCGAAAATGGCCTGCTGAATAGCGGGAGGTATAAAAAGGGGACGTTACCCTTTAATTCTTTAAAAGGTATTGTCGATATCGCTGTTTTGGGCGGTGGGGACGACCTTTTAAACCGACAACACGGTCCTAAGGCCGGTATCCACTGACGAAAGTTCATTTGCAGGGAGTGAGCGGACTTTCTTCGCGAGAAACGACTTATCCAGCGTTATCAACTGCGAAACATTGGCCACCGACTTTTTGGGAAGGCCGGCTGCCCTTCGGGAAAGCAAAACATTTCCCGGCGCTTCCGCGAGCCGTAAGTTGGAAGTCAGTACCACTACAACAACAGTGCTAATGCGGCTGCGGTTGAACTCGTTGGACTGGACTACTAAAACGGGACGCCGATAACCGGGACCGGAACCTTGTGGAGCGGGAAGCTCAGCCCACCATATTTCCCCTCTTTTTATCACCAATCTTCATTTTCAATGGACGCGGCCTGCATTCGGACCAATACGGCATCCAAGGGCTGGGAGCCGTCTTTATATAATTCGTTCAGCTTCTCGGTTATGCCCAACCGCCCGTGTGATTTCAGGTATTCATTGACGGCAGTAGCGTACAGCTCGCTGCGAGACACGCCGAGACGCTTGGCCGCCTTTTCCGCATCCTTGAATATACGATTGGGTATCGATATGGCTGTCTTCATAACTAGAGTATAACCATAGTTATACCGGTAGTCAAATTCATTAATTATCGCTAAAAGTTACGAAGGTTTGGGCAGCGGTAATGAAAAATGCATTTATCGAAAAAAAATTGGCGTCCTTATAATTTAACCGTCAGTATCGCTGTTTTGAGCGGTGGGGACGACTTTTTCCTTTAAGAACCGGTTGAGGGCGGCGAAGAGTCCGATGGCGAGTCCCCATTGCATGACGGAGGTTCCGATGCTCTGCACGGCGACGGGGTTCCACCAATCGGGCAGGTCCTTGACGGCGCGGTAAAACCACCAACCCATCATCAAAAGAACCTGAAGCGGTACAAGGTAGACGATTGCGTAGTCGAACCAGCTTCCCACTTCCATATCTTCTTCCTTGTCGAGGAGGTGTTTTCTGAAGGCGGGCGCGCCGTAACGGATTATCAGCACGGCGAACATCAGGCCGGATAGGATGAGTCCCTTGCCCCAGACGTAATCCTGGTTATCGAGAAAATTTAGGCTCAGCGCGGAGGGGATGCCGAGCGCGAACGACACGGCGACGACAACCGTCACCGCCTTTTTGCGCGGCACGCCGAAATCCATAATCACGCGTGTCGGCAGTTCCACCAGCGATATTAGCGAACTAAGTCCGGCAAAGACAAGCGTAATGAAAAACAGAGTGCTGAAAAGCCAGCCTAGCGGCATTTTGGCGAAAAGTTCCGGCAGCCAGAAAAATGTCAGCCCGACCGATCCGGCGCTTAGCGCTTCGTTCGCTTCCTTTGTCGGGAGGATTGCGAAAACCGTCGGTATGACCGCAAGCGCGGCGATGATCGATGCGATGTTGTTGCCGACGGCGGTGAAGAGGGAGTTCGCCACTATGTCCTGCTTTTTACCCACGTACACGGCGTACGTGAGGAACAGCCCGAACCCCGCGCCTGTGGACCACGCCGACTGCGCCAAGGCCTCTATCCATGTTTTGTAACTTGTCAAATATTCCCACCGCGGCACGAAGAGGTACCGTATCCCCTCGCCCGCGCCGGGCAGGGTACAGGCGCGGATTGCCGCTATAACCAGCAGGACGAAAAGGGCTGGAATGAGAACCTCGTTCAGCCGCTCGATGCCCTTTACGCCGCCGTTGTAAATTATTCCGCCGCATATGAGTAACGGAATCGCCTGGTAGAAAATCGTAACGGGCGTTCCGGCAAACGATAGAAAAAGCTGTTTCGCCTCACCGGGCGTCAGGCCGTTGCTCGTGAACGTCCCCTTGAGCGACAACAGGAAGTAGTAAACGCACCAGCCGACGATAACCGCGTAGTAAAAAAGCACGGCAGAGGCGACCAGCGCGATGAAGGCGCCCATCCACGCCTTGTTACTTTTACCGAACGTGGCGAACGTGCCGACGACGCCCTCGCGCGTTTTTCGCCCAAGAGAATATTCCGCGATGATGAGCGGTATCGACCAGATAAAAAGGAAAAGTATCCACGGCACCAGAAAAGCGCCGCCGCCGTTTTCGGCCGCGATACGCGGGAATCGCCAGATGTTGCCGACGCCGATGGCGCATCCCAGCGAGGCCGCCAGCAGACCCCACCTGGAAGAGAAGAACTCCCGTTTTTCGCTCAATCGAAAAAATCCTTTTTATAACTAAGCGCGTTTCACACGCCGCCGAACATTGCCCCGGTTACTCGTAAACTTTCCCCTCCTTGCGTAGCATAAGGAGGGGTTAGGGGCGGTTTTCAAAAAAACAACCCTTCCGACGCTTGCGCGCCACCTTCCCTTGCGAAGGGAAGGAAACTTACAACTACACTTTGTTTTGCGCGCGAGGCAATCACTTGGCTCGTTCTATGTACTTGCCCGTTCTCGTGTCGATTTTCAGCCTCTCTCCTATTTTTATGAAAAGCGGTACCTGTAAAACGGCGCCGGTTTCCAGCGTCGCGGGCTTGGTACCGCCGCTTGAGGTATCGCCCTTGAAACCGGGTTCGGTTTCGGCAACCTCCAGCTCAACGAAATTCGGAAGCTGTACGTCTATCACTTCGCCCTTGTGGTAGAGGAATTCGACGTTGGTGTTTTCCTGCATGAACTTCGCCATATCGCCTATCCTGTCGTCGGGAAGAAAGGTCTGGTCGTAACTTTCGTTATCCATGAAATGGTAGCCCTGATCGTCGTGGTAGAGATACTGCATCTCTTTTTCTTCCGTGTCCGGCGTAACGAGGTTGTCGCCTTGCTTAAAGGTTTTTTCCAGCAATTGGCCGGTTTTCAGATTTTTTACCTTTGCCCGTACGAACGCCTGCCCCTTGCCGGGATTTACGTGCTGAAAACTTGCGACTTCAAAAAGTTCGCCGTCTATTTCGAGCTTCATGCCCGTGCGTATAGACGCAATGTTGCTCATCCATCCCCCTTTTTAAAAAACGTATATTTCCGAAAACCATGCGATTTTACATTATTTTTCGCCCATTTTCGGCATATACGGATATTTTTTTAAAGGGCGGTACGGCGGCAGTCCGCTATTTGATGTGCGCCTTTAATATCTCGGAATTCCGGATTCTCGGATCGTTCGGTGCCAGTTCGGCCGCCTTTTTGAAATGCTCCGTAGCCTTGGCGTGCCGGCCCTTTTTGTGATGGACAAGAGCCAGATTGAAATGTGCCTCTGGAAGGTTCGGATCCAGTTTCAATGCGTTTTCAAAAAACTCCCCGGCTTCCGACCAATGCCTGCCGCCGCGAAAGTGTCTTACACCGTCATTGTTGGCTTCGGCGGCCTTGCTTTTATCGGCCCCAGCGGCTTCCAGCGCAAGGCTTTTATAAGGTTTTTTTCCGGCCGCGTCGGCAACAATGGTGTTGGACGCGAATATGAATCCGACCGATATGAGTAATGCCAATAACTGTTTCATTAGTGTATGCCTCCTCGGGACAAATAATGCATAAGTTAAAATGTTCAGGTTAAACTATTTAATTATATATCGTTCCGCCTTATACTTGTTAGAATTTTAGTAGAGAGACTTTCATCGTTTTTCCCGGCAGATCACCATAACCGTTTAAAGCAGACTACGGTCTCTCTACTATCTTTTCCATCTGTCAATTATCTTTATAAAGTCGTAGAATGCAGGTTGTTGATATCATTTACGAAATATTTGGCAGTAGAGAGTTTTTCTTCATTTTCCCAGCCGATCACCAAAGCCGGTTGAACAAATATTCTACTCTCTACTGCCGTACTAAAATATTACGTATATGCGGGAACCGGCGGTCGTTTTTCAATACGTTTGAGATGTCGCCGTCTCGGTCCGTATCGGGAATGGGCGTACTTATCCGGCAGGTTAATCGAAATAGCGGTTAACAGCCGGAAAAAACGCCCTAACGGCGCAGGTTTCCCGTAAAACCTTTCCCTACGGTTTGGGTGGGTGGTAAAGGTTAATAGGTATCTTTGAAGGAATAAAGAAGACAATCGTCAAAAAAAACATGAATGGGGCAAGGAAAAACGGCGCGGCTGAAATTTTTATCAAGTCGATGCCGGGCGTGACGATAATACAACAATGAGGTCTTGCCGATTCTGCTTTCTCGTACGAGGCTTCACCCGGATGCAACAAACCACAGATTGTTACTACAAGAAAAACCGCCGCCAACCCAGCGGTAATAACCCCTTTCGACATACGGACGAATTATACCAGATAACAGCGCAAATCATAGCTATTTTTCCGCATAATTAATGCGTAATCCGTCCGGCAATCGAACCTTTACCTGCTGACCGGTATTTACTTCAATTTTTTCAAATGGTCCTGACGTTTCTCGACTTGAAGATGATTCCGATGTGTGACACGCTAATATTGATGAATGACGACCGCGAACTGATAGACGAGATAAACGACTTGCGGAAAAAGCGCAACGCCGTCATACTCGCCCACAACTACCAGCGCGACGAGATACAGGAGATTGCCGACCACTGCGGCGATTCGCTCGGCCTCAGCAGGACGGCGGCCGATGCGGAATCCAGCGTAATAGTCTTTTGCGGCGTACACTTCATGGCGGAAAGCGCCGCCATTCTCGCGCCGGAAAAAACCGTCCTACTGCCGAACCCGGACGCGGGCTGTCCGATGGCGGACATGGTCACGGCCGACAGGCTAAGGGAAACAAAGCGGACGCTTAACGGAACGCCGGTTGTTACCTACGTTAATTCCAGCGCCGAGGTGAAGGCGGAATCGGATATCTGCTGTACGTCCGCGAACGCCGTGAAGGTGGTGGAATCGCTGCCGCAGGACGAGGTTTATATGGTGCCGGATATGAACCTTGCGAAATACGTCGCCACGCGAACGGCTAAAAAGGTCGATTTTTGGAAGGGCTTTTGCCCCACGCACCAGCTTCTTACCCCGCAGGAGGTAACCGGCTATCAGGAAAAATATCCGGGCGCGCCGTTTGTCGCGCACCCTGAATGCAGGCCCGACGTGCTGGAACTCGCCGACGAGATACGGAGCACAAGCGGCATTTACGATTTTGCGAACAAGACTGACGCCAAAACGATTTTGGTAGGAACCGAGATGGGCATCATGTACCGGATGATAAAAGATAACCCGGACAAGAAGTTCGTGCTGGTATCCAAAAACCTTATCTGTCCGAATATGAAGATAACCACGCTTGAGGATCTGCGCGATTCCCTGCGCGACATGCAGCGCCAGGTAAAGGTGGAAGAGCCGATTTTGTCCAAGGCAAAGCTCGCGCTCGAGCGTATGCTCGCCGTGCCGAGGGATTAGTTGATATAAATTACTTTTAATATAAAATAG
>JBHHVT010000143.1:0-6046 GCA_046754425.1 Nitrospinota bacterium
AGTCGGTGACGGGGGAGATGAAAAGAGGCTCCTGCCGACGGCGGTGGTCGAAGAGATAATGGCGCGGCTCGGGCGCAAGGAGCAGTCCTTGATATTCATAAACCGGCGCGGCTTCAGCGCCCACCTGAAATGCAACGTATGCGGCATGAGCGTAAACTGTCCGAACTGCTCCGTTACTCTCACCTTCCATGAAAGCGGAGGAAAAAACATCATCTGCCACTACTGCGGATACCGCACAGTTGTACCAAAAAAGTGCCCTGACTGCGGTATCGGCAGCGGTTTCAGGTACCGGGGTATCGGGACGCAAAAACTGGAAAGCTTTATCAAGGAGTTGTTCCCAAAGGCGGTCGTTGGAAGGCTTGATCACGATAGCGCCCCTACCAGGGAGAGAGCATTTCGAATACTTGAAAGATTCGAAGAGGGGGATATCGACGTACTGGTCGGCACGCAGATGACAGCCAAGGGGCACGATTTTAAAAACCTTACGTTCACCGCAATCGTAAACGCGGACGACTACCTTTCGTTTCCGGATTTCCGCTCCGCCGAAAGGAGCTTCGCGCTGCTGACGCAGGCCGCCGGCAGGACGGGCAGGGGAGACAGGGGAGGGGAGGTTATCGTAACCTGCGCAAGCGATCACTACGTAATCAGGCATGCCATAGCGCACGACTACAAATCCTTTTACAGCGAGGAAATCAAAAAGCGAAAAGCCACCGGCTACCCGCCGTTTTCCCGTCTAATCGGATTAATGTTCGATTCGACTTCCACAGGTAAACTCGAAAAGGCCATGTACGAACTGCTTGAAAAAAAGCCGAAGCTTCCGGTTGGCGTAACACAAATGGGTCCTGTTCCCGCGTTGATTTATAAACTGCGAAACCGCTATCGGTGGAAGCTGATTTTAAAGGGCGTAAATTCAAAAAAACTGCACGAAGCGGCGGAGATTGTAGAAGAGTCGGTCAGTTCCGGCATCAACGTCTCCATTGATGTTGACCCGCTGGGGTTTTACTAAAAACTTACGCCTTGATGACCCTCAGGAAGGCGATGTTTTCGTTTTCCTCTACAAACGACCTCTTATCGTAAATCTGATCAAGGGGGATATCGGCTACTATCGCGTTTAGTTGCGCTTGATCCCTGAAGATAAGCCTCCAGTCCATGAAAGTTTCCATAAAACCGATGTCCTTTATGCCCGGCAAAAAGTTGGAGACAAGTATCCTGCCGCCGGAGTTCAGCATTTCGAAAAGCCTGTCCGTAAGGCGGATCGCGACTCGCTGCGATTAGATGTCCACATGCTACGGAGAGGATTCTGGGACTCTCCATATCCTTTGCCTGTGCGTCGATAATTTTGGCTATTATCTCCCTACCTGTTCTGACAGCCTTGCACGCTGGTGAGTTGGTTGTGTAGCTGTGGATTTCTTTCCCAAGATCGCTTAACGGAAATCTTTTTAAATCGGCATAACCGTATATAAAATCCAGAACCTTGGCGTCGCCGTCGTAGACGTTTATGACGCCCTTATTTCAAGAAGGCCATATAAGGAGCCCATGCCGCAGGAGATGGCTCTTAAGATAATAAAAGACGGTTCCGGAAAATCGTTTGATCCAATCATTGTGGATACTTTTCTGGAACTTATTTCCTCAACGTAAAGAGTCCGGGCCTTTAAAAGGCGGCGATTGAAAATAGTATCACTCATAACGGAAAAAGGTCGGGACATTTACGCGGAACTTATATCCTATATTTTCAAGCCGATGCCTCACATTATAAAGCCGCGTAAAAACGATTAAAATTCGATTGAAATTTGTTTGACAGTGCACAATGCTGCTGGTACCATCTCAGGATATTTTACATTGAACTTAGCGCTTATTGAAGAAAAATGGGAGCACTAACGACGGCAAGGGCAAAGCCTACATTGAATACGCCCTGTTGGCGATGGTTGGAATGCAGCTTGTTGTTTCCATATTCATCGGGTTCGGGGTAGGATACTGGCTGGATCGATGGCTCGGTACCAGCCCACTGATAATGTTGATTTTTACGTTTTTCGGCGTAGCCGCCGGTTTTATTAACGTTTATAAAGAATTTAAAAAGGTTAGATAGTTTGGATCTTTCCAGCATAATAGCAATAAGGGCGTTTACCATAACGCTTTTTACAGCGCTAATTACCGGCATTTTATACTCCGCACCCGATGCGGTTTCTGTTCTTGCAGGCGGGCTGTTGGCTGTAACCAATTTCAGGCTTATGGCGCGTTTCCTGAAACGGACAATCGTACCCGGTTTGGAACCCGCAAGAGGACGTGCGTTGGGAATGACGTCGTTTTTTCTGCGGTACGCTCTTTTGGGCGCCGTATTGCTGGTCGTCATCCGTCTGATATCGTCACCGGTCTTTTTCATAATCGGCCTCACTTCCGTAGTGGCGGCAGTTTTCGCATCTTATAAGGATATAATGGTAGTTGCGCGATGACCGAACCATTAATGTATATAAATATCCCCGGGTTCGAAGAGTATCCTCATGTAACTTACACATGGCTGATAATGATAATGTTCGCGGTTGTAACACTCGTTGTTCGCGGTGCGCTTCGCCTGGTGCCGGAAGGTTGGCAGAACCTGTTTGAGGTTATTCTGGTTTCCCTTGCGGACTTCATGGACTCCAGCATTGGCCACGGCGGCCGCAAGTTCATGCCGCTTATAGGAACCCTGGCGCTTTTCATCCTTGTGGCGAACCTTTTGGGTCTTTTTCCGGGAATGTCGTCTCCCACAGCCAACATAAATACAAATGTGGCCCTTGCCGTAACGGTTTTCGTGATTTACCAGCTCGTTGGAATTAAAAAGCATGGCGTGGCTTATTTTAAACAGTTTCTCGGTCCTGTCTGGTGGCTTGCCCCGATGATGCTGCCGATAGAGGTAATCAGTCACTTGGCGCGCCCTGTTACGCTGGCAGTGAGGCTTTTTGGAAACATAAGGGGAGAGGATATGGTTATCCTCGTGCTGGGATTTCTGGTACCGCTGTTATTGCCGATACCGATGATGGCATTCGCGGTATTCACCAGCATTTTACAAATGCTGGTTTTTATCTTGCTCAGCATGGTATACCTTGCGGGCGCTTTAAGTGAAGAACATTAATTTCTTTCGGATATAATTTACGAGGAGGGTGAGACTAGATGAATAAGGTAGGGATGTTTTTATTTGCGATATTGTCGGTGGTTTTAACCGCGCCGTATGCTTTCGCCGCGGAAGGCGGTTCCGGAAGCGGTGCGCTTACATATATGGCGCTTGGCTGTGTTGTCGGCCTGGGTCTTGCCGCGCATGGCGGCGGAATCGGAATGGGTAACGCCATATCCGGCGCCCTTTCGGCGATGGCAAGGAATCCCGGCTTTTATCAGAGGCTTTTTCCGAGCATGCTGATTGGCCTCGCCCTTATTGAGTCGCTTGTTTTTTACACGCTCGTTATTGTGCTTCTTCTCCTTTACGCAAACCCGCTTTAGCACAGGATAGACTGGGACATGGAGGGCGGCGAATGCCCTCCAACTGTTGCAACAGCCAATCAACGTAAAAACTGGAACAGATGCTTAAAATTATTGTTTTTATAAAGCAGGTTCCGGACACAAGCTCCAAGGCGGGAGTAAATCCGGACGGGACGATCGACCGAGCGCGCGCAAAGCGGATGCTTAATACTTTCGACAAGTACGCGCTTCAAAAGGCGCTTGAGGTTAAAAACAGCGTCGGCGCTGAAATAGTCTGCGTCACCATGGGGCCGCCGCCGGCGCGCGAAATCCTGGTTGAAGGGCTTGAATACGGCGCGGATATGGGAATTCTCCTTACGGATAAACGGCTGGCCGCCAGCGATACCCTTGCAACGGCATACGCACTGCACATGGTGGCTAAATACGTTGGGGATTTCGACCTGATTCTAACCGGTCTGCAGACAACTGACGGCGATACGGCACAGACCGGCCCACAGATCGCGGAGCGGCTCAATATCCCCCAGATTACATATTGTGAACAGCTTTCCGTCAACGGGAACACAGTCAGCGCAAAACGTATCATTGAGGCGGGTCACCAGGAGGTGGAACTGGAGATGCCGGCGCTGATAACGATGGCAAACAGCGCGACGCCGCTTGAGTTCAAGAGGTTCGCAAATGTCGCGGCTGTAAAAAAGCTGCTTCGTAACAAGCAGGAGAGCGAAAAAAAGATAAAAGCCGTAAATCTTGACGATATAGGCGCTGACCCGAAAAGGGCCGGGCTGGTAGGCAGCCCTACCGTCGTCGGAAAGACATGGAAACTGGGAGACATAGGCGGAAGCTGCAAGGTTTTTCAGGGAGAGGCGCTCGACAGGGAGATAGAAGAACTTGCAGAGAATCTTGCAAAAGATGATCGGGGCATAGATAAGTTGGTTGCAAATGGCTGATACGGGCAACGTCGCCGTAGTAGCGGAGCAATTCAACGGAGATTTGCAGACCATTTCCTTTGAACTGTTGGGAGCCGCGCACAGCCTGGCTGAAAAGCTCGGAACGGGTGTATCGGTTTTTTTACTCGGCAACAATGTATCGCCGCTCACCGACAGGCTAATACACCACGGGGCCGATGACGTTTATTTAGTCGACGACCCGGCACTGGAGGAGTTTGCAACACTTACCTACAGGCGCGGAGTGCTCGCTATTCTGGATTACATAGGGAAGCCGCCGCCGATAATTTTAATGGGCGCTACGACAATCGGGCGTGATTTGGCGCCACGCATAGCCGCTTCCCTTGAAACCGGCCTGACGGCGGACTGTACGGAACTTGACATAGGCGACTATACGCACAAGGGAAAGGCCGACCCCGCCAAAACCGGTACATTCGAGAAAATTTTATACGCGATAAGGCCGAGCTTCGGCGAAAGTCTTAAGGCACGAATACTGGGGCCGTGGAAACACCCGCAGATGGCCACCGCAAGGGTTGGCGTGATGGAAAAACTGGAAGAGGACACGTCCAGGACCGGCATGGTCCACGTGGTGCCGGTTGCATTCGAGCAGTCGGACATGAGGGTGAAGGTGATAAAAACAGTCAGGGATCTTTCACAGACGGTAAACCTTACCGAAGCTAAGGTTATAGTAGCCGGAGGCTACGGTCTGGGCAGTCCGGAAGGGTTCGATGTGGTTCGCGACCTGGCGTCGGCCTTCAAGGATTCGGTAATAGGTTCCAGCAGGCGCGCGGTCGACCACGGATGGATACCGTACGCGCATCAGGTCGGGCAGACGGGGAAGACCGTAAGGCCCGAGCTTTATATAGCTTTGGGAATTTCGGGCGCGATACAGCACCGCGTCGGCATGAACAATTCAAAAACAATTATTGCGGTAAACAAGGATCCGGACGCGCCGATATTCCAGTTCGCTCATTACGGCATAGTCGGAGACCTGTACGAAGTTGTCCCGCATCTTAAAAAGGCGTTTCTCCAGATGAGCGGCGACGCGAAAGTCGGCGCGGGAACATAGAATTATGAGCAGAATAGAATACGATGTACTGTTCGTAGGCGGCGGGGTCGCTTCCCTTTCCGCCGCGCACAGACTGGTTGACCTCGCGCTGAATAAAAACACGCCGCTGCGGATCGCGGTTTTGGAAAAGGGCAAGGAGTTCGGCGCGCACGTTCTCAGCGGAGCTGTGGCAAACCCGCGTTCGATAAAAAAACTGTTTCCGGACTACGAGGAAAACGGTTTTCCGATTGAGGGAGTCTGCAGCGAAAGCTATGTTACGGTTCTGGGAGTCAAAAAAGCCTGGAACGTACCGTCATTATTCTCGCCGCCGGAAATGAACAAAAAGGGATATCTGTCCCTGTCGCTTAGCCTGGTAGTGAAATGGATGGCTGAAAAACTTACGGAGAAGGTAAAGGACAGTGAAGATATAACCGTCGATCTTTACCCCGGCTTCCCAGCGAACGAGATTATCCATGAAGGCGGCCGTGTCGCCGGTGTAAGAGTCGATAGCGGCGGTACGCCTGAGAGCGACAATTGCTGCGCAAAGGTAACCGTATTCGGCGATAAGGGTTTTCTTTCACAAGACCTGATTAAAAAATACGACCTC
>JBHHVT010000144.1:0-5990 GCA_046754425.1 Nitrospinota bacterium
TTCAATTCCCCTCCTTGAAAAGGAGGGGACATTTCATGAATAATTCGGGCTAGGCCCCCAGCAGATATCCTGGCACAAAGTAGGGGCGGCAGTTTCCTTTACTTTTACTTGCGGCCGACCGCTTTCAGGAGTGCGGTAATGAACTTTGCGTTTTGTTCCTTTTTGCCGATGGTGACCCGTATAAATTCCGGCAGGCCGTATACATCCATAGGCCGGACGACAATACCGAGCCTCAGCATTTTCTGAAAAACTTTTCTACCGTTTCCGGTTTTAACCAGAATGAAGTTGGTCTCCGTGGGCAGGTACTCCAGGTTGTTATCCGCCAGCGCTTTAAAAAGCATTTTTTTACCCTGGCTGTGTACCTGCAGACTTTTCTTCAGATACTCTTTATCGGACAGCGCCGCAATAGCCGCCTCCTGCGCCATCATATTCACGTTAAACGGCTGTCGCATCCGGTTAAGGTATTGCACCAGTTCGGCGCTGCCGATCCCGTAGCCTATCCGCAGTCCCGCAAGACCGTACATTTTTGAAAATGTCCTGAGTGTAATCAGGTTATCAAACTGTTTGCGCAGCTTAAGCGTATCGGGGTAATCGCCGGCCTGCGCATACTCGAAGTACGCTTCGTCACTTACGACCGGAATCGATTTCACCTTTTGCAGAAACTTCGTCAACGACCACCTGTCGCAATAGCCGCCCGTCGGATTATTTGGATTTGCAATGAAAACCAGTTTGGTATTTTTATCCACCAAGTCGGCCATCGCGGCGAGGTCGTGCCCGTAATTTTTTGCGGGCGCCACGCGGACTTCCGCGCCCACCGCCTTTCCGGCCAGCAGATAGACCAAAAACGCGTGCTGTGAGATAACGATGTTATCCCCCGGACGCGCAAAACAGCGGGTCATCAATTCGATGATTTCGTTCGAACCGTTTCCGAAAATAAGTTCCTCGGATTTTATTCCGAGTTTTTTTATCATTTTTTTACGCAGGTAGTAGCAGTCGCCCTCCGGATAGTAGTTAACCTTTTTGGCCGCCTTGGCCATCGCCTTTATTGCCTTGGGCGAGGGGCCGATTGGATTTTCGTTTGACGCCATCTTGATGGAGCGGCGGATCCCCAGTTCGCGCTCCACTTCCTCTACCGGCTTGCCCGGCTCGTAGGGTTTTATATTCCTGATGTAATCGGGAACCAGTTTTTTAAGGTTCATCATTCTTTTGGATACGAGCCGAGGATTTTTAACTGATCCGTTCTTTTGGCGATCATCTTGAGGAGTTCCCCAACTTTTTTATCTTCCCTGTGTCCCTCGAAATCGATGTAAAAGAGGTATCCCCACGTGGAGCGCGGCATAGGGCGCGACACTATCTTGGTAAGGTTTATCCGTTTTTTATCGAACAGGCCCAGCAGTTTGTAAAGCTCTCCCGCCTTGTTCTTTATCGTCACTATAATGGACGTTTTGTCTTTGCCGCTTCTTTCCGCCGGCCGCTCGGACAGCACGATAAACCGCGTTACGTTGTTGGGAAAATCCTCAACCCGCTCCTTAAGGACGTTCAGTCCGTACTTTTTGGCCGCCATAAGGCTTGAAAGCGCGGCGGACGTTTTATCTTTGGACGCTTTTTCAGCGGCGGCTGCCGTGCTGAAACTCCCCGTAACGGATACATTGGGCAGCGTGCGCGACAAAAAACGCCTGCACTGGCCGAGCGGCTGAGGATGTGAGTAGAGCCGCTTTATCGACTTTATGCTCTTGGCTTTTGAGACGAGGTTATGACGCGCCGCCACGCTCGTTTCGCCGAAGATACTTAGCGGCGATTCCGCAAGCAGATCGAGCGTCAGGTTAACGCTTCCCTCTATCGAATTTTCTATCGGCAGTACGCCGTAATCGACGGTCGATTTTTCCACTTCCGTGAATACAGCTTCCCACCCGTTTTGCGGCCTATAATCACTTGCGGCGCCGAATATTTTAAGGGCCGCTTCGTGAGTGAATGTACCCTCCGGCCCCAGGTAGGATACTCTTATCGGCTTTTCCGCGGCGCGGGTAGCGCTGAATACTTCCTTGAATATCGCTTCGATGGATTCGACCGGCAGTCTTTTATTAATCTTTTTCAGCTTTTTAATTATTTCCGCTTCACGGTTCGGGTCGTAAACCGGTTTGCCGGTCTTTGATTTGACCTTCCAGATTTCTTTCGCCAGCTCGGACCGCGAGTTTAAAAGTTTTATTATCTCCTTATCCAGGCGGTCTATTTTTTTTCTGAACTCCCGTAAATCCGGCACTTCTCCCCCTCAACAAGCTGTGAAAAATCGCTTAAATTTCGGAATAGTTTATCTTATCCGGGAATCAAGGTCTATGTAGCAATTAAGGCAATTAAGGGGACACCATATTTAATTCAAAGAATAAAGTATGGTGTCTCCCGGTTTCCGCGCTGGACGATCCTGCCCCTCTACCTGTTAGAATATAACGTCGAACGAATGAGGCAGTATATCTACCTGTTACCTTTAAATGGGAGTGAATATGTCCGGCAAGAAAAACATTGAATCGATGATGACGGAGGACCGCGTTTTCCCGCCGCCCGCAGGGGCAAGCGAGGGGGCGTATTTTTCGTCAATGGATGAATACAAAAAAGAGTACGAAAGATCGATTAACGACCCGGAAGGCTACTGGGCGGAAAAGGCCGAAGAGCTGGACTGGATAGAAAAGTGGGACACGGTAAGGAGCTACGATTTCAACGAAGCCTTGGTAGCCTGGTTCAAGGGCGGCCGGCTAAACGCCTCCGCAAATTGCCTGGACAGGCATCTTAAAAACGGGCGGAAAGATAAAACCGCCCTGATATGGGAAGCCGACAGCGAAAACGAATCCAAAACCTACACATACGAGGAACTCCACCGCGAGGTCAACAGATTCGCTCTCGTGCTGAAGGCAAACGGCGTCAGGAAAGGCGACGGAGTTGCCATCTACCTGCCGATGATTCCGGAACTGCCGATAGCCAGGCTCGCGTGCGCGAGGATAGGCGCGGTGCACAGCATAGTCTTCGGAGGTTTTTCTGCGGACTCATTGAAAAACAGGATTGAGGACAGCACGCCGCAGACGCTTATAACGGCGGATGGCGGATATCGCGGCGGAAAAGTGGTTCACCTTAAAGCGACGGCGGACGAAGCAGTCGCCGGAACCAGCATCAAAAAGGTTATCGTTGTAAAGCGCACCGGCGATGACGTGTCGATGAAAGAGGGGCGCGACGTCTGGTACGAAGATGAGATGGCGAAACAGCCGGAAGACGCTTTTTGCGAACCGGCAATAATGGACGCGGAGGACCCGCTGTTCATCCTCTACACATCCGGCTCCACCGGCAAACCCAAGGGTGTACTTCACACCACCGGCGGCTATCTTCTTTACGCGATGAAAACATTCCAGTACATATTCGACTACCGCGAGGAAGATGTCTTCTGGTGCACGGCGGATATCGGCTGGGTTACCGGCCACAGCTACATCGTGTACGGTCCGCTGGCCGCGGGCGCGACGTCGGTCATGTTCGAGGGTGTGCCAACCTATCCGGACGCGGGCCGGTTCTGGCGGGTTGTAGACAAATACAAGGTAAACATCTTCTATACGGCCCCTACGGCGATACGCGCTCTAGCGCGCGAGGGCGCGGAGCATCCCGCCAAATGCGATCTCTCGTCGTTGCGGGTTCTCGGCACGGTCGGCGAGCCGATAAACCCGGAGGCGTGGATGTGGTATTACCGCGAAGTGGGGCGCGAGAACTGCCCTATAGTCGATACCTGGTGGCAGACCGAAACGGGTGGAATTCTCATCACGCCGCTTGCGGGTGCGACGCCGCTTAAACCGGGATCGGCTACCTACCCGTTTTTCGGCGTGGAGCCGGAGGTTATAAAACAGGACGGCTCGAAGGCCGATCCGAACGAGGGCGGTTACCTCGTTATAAAAAAACCGTGGCCGGGCATGATGCGTACAGTTTACGGCCACCACGAACGGTTCCGGGAGACCTACTTTTCACAGTACCCCGGCAACTACTTCACCGGCGATTCCGCGCGAGTGGACGATGACGGCTATTACTGGCTAATGGGCCGGGTGGACGACGTTATCAACGTATCGGGACACCGCATCGGTACCGCGGAAGTGGAAAGCGCGCTGGTGTCGCACGAAAAAGTGGCCGAGGCCGCCGTGGTCGGCATGCCGCACGACATCAAGGGGCAGGGCCTTTACGCGTATGTAATTCTTAACGCCGGTGTAAATTATGACGAAGCGCTGGACAAGGAGCTGAAAGCGCATGTGGCAAAGGAGATAGGCCCGATAGCGAAACCGGATGTTATCCACTTCACGCCGGCGCTGCCGAAGACGCGAAGCGGCAAGATAATGCGGCGTATACTACGCAAGATTGCCGAATGCTCGTACGACCAGCTTGGGGATACGTCTACGCTTGCCGACCCGAGCGTCGTGAAGGACCTTATCCCGCGCTGGTGCGACCGAGTGCCGGAAAGCGGATAAACACAAACGGTTGTTGATGACAAATCTCAGGTTGCTATTTATAATAATTACAACCGCCGCGATTGTTTCATGCGCCACAACAGGCGGCGTTCCGAAAGCCGTGGACGCCGATAGCGGAGGCATCGGCACGCTCCTGTCGTTCAGGGACGCGGCGTTACCGTTCGTCTCCGACAGGCCCCATAAGTTCTTTTTAGTGAAAGTGGACGAGAGCGGCGATCTGTTTAATCAAAATACGTTAATCACATCAAACTATTTCCACGGCGCGTTTTTATATGCGTTAAATCTGGAGCCGGGAAAGTATGCGGCGGTTGCCGGCCAGTTTACAAACATAGTCCAGATCGATAACGAAACGGAGAAAACCGAGAAGATAGTTTTTTTTGATAAAGACATTATTCAGGCGAGTGTGGTTAATGTGGAACCGGGCCGAATCACATTTATGGGGGATTTCGATATTCAGAGCCATACCAGGTACTATGAAGATCCCGATGAGGCGCAGGAGCACTATATGGCGCTTCTCACCCGTGAGGTTCAACTGCTTGGCTCGCTTGTTAAAAATAAAAATGATGAAAAGCGAACCAAATGGTTTTTAAAGTTCGCATCAAAACATCTTGAAAAAGGCGGCTGGTCGGATGGAATCGAAAAACAGTTGGCGGAACTAAAGGCGGGTATGTAATTTTCTAACAAGTTGATTAGCGATAACTGTCAGAAATTCTAGCTTGTAGTACCAACAAAACCACATTTATCTAGAAAACCAACAGCAGTTTCAATATCTTGATCTTTGATATCCCAGTTAAAATGCCTAGATTTTTTCTTAATAGTTTCAAAATCCATCGGCTTACCTTCTTGTTTTAAAATAAAATATGATTTTGCAGCTATGGAAAGGTGTACATAATCTAAATTGCCAATACTTTTTAATTGAGAAATAAACTTTTCTGTGTCTTTTACGCAGTCTTCATTTTTAATGTCCCCATCGGGGATGGGGGAAATCCCTCGCCTTCAGGCGAAGGGATGGTTGTGGTAATGTGGTCGCGTGAGGAGGTACCGTACAGGAGCGCACACGAAGTTCGATCTCAAAGTGCATTTTGTATGGGTGCCGAAATATCGAAAAAAGGTGTTGGTAGGGGATGTAGCGGTTCGTGTGCGCGACTTGCTCCGTCAAATAGCGATGGAACACGAGATGCAGATTATATCCGGGAAAGTGTCACGCGACCACGTCCACGTGTTCGTGTCGTACCGCCCAAGTCACGATGTAAGCAAAATCGTTCAATGGCTAAAAGGTATCAGTTCGAGGGTCCTCCTTCAGGAGTTTCCGCATTTGCGCAAGAAGTTTTGGGGTAGGCATTTTTGGGCGAGAGGGTATTTGGCCGTGAGTTCTGGAACGATTACGGATGAAATGGTACAAGAATACATAGATGAGCAAGAAGGAGAACCGTTGCAGGACGACAGTCAATTTCCAATTGACGGTCTTTAAAGCCACCGGCTTACAGCCGGTGGTCGTTTACT
>JBHHVT010000145.1:0-5836 GCA_046754425.1 Nitrospinota bacterium
CAGGTCGAAAACGACAATTCGTTTTTCGGATTTCGGCGGATTAAAATCAAGTCCCAGCTGCGGTTCGCCTTTGTTACTCATCTTCTCTCCTTAAACAGTTCCGCAAGGGTGTAAAAAACGAGCTTCGCCGCCAGGAAGTCCGGCGCGCGCAGACCGGCTATCGGCGCGAGTTCCATAACGTCCGCGGCGACTATCGTTTTTCTGTCCGCCACCCTTGTTACGATACCGGTAATTTCTGCCCAATTAAAGCCGCCCGGTTCCGGCGTGCCTGTTGACGGCATTATGGACGGATCGAGGCAGTCTATATCAATCGTCAGGTAGACATTTTCCGGCAGTGCGTCGAGTGCGCGATTAAGCGTCTCTCCGGGTAGCGACTCTTTCGGACCGAGCACGGAGAGTTTTTCTTTTTTTATTAGCTCGTTTTCTTCAGCAGAACAGCTTCGTATGCCAAGCTGGAGGGCGGGCGCGAACTCCCGCACCCTTGCCATAACGCACGCGTGGTTGTGGACGCTTCCCTGGTATTCATTGCGAAGGTCCGCGTGGGCGTCCAGTTGGACCACGCCGATATTCCCGCCGTGGTGGGTGAAGACGGCGCGGACGGCGGGAACGGTTACAGAATGCTCGCCGCCCAGCAGGAACGGAACCCTGCCCTCCTTCAGCAATGAGGCTGACGTATCTTCCACGGCCGCCATAGCTTTGGCAGGCCCCATACCTTTCACCTCGAGCGGTTTTAGCGTGTGGAACGCCAGACTTTCGTAGTTTTTGCCGGTGGCGAAATCAAATGTCTCCGCGTTTTGGGAAGCCTCTATTATCGCGGCCGGCCCGCTGGACGCGCCTTTACCGTATGTCACCGTGCCCTCGTAGGGTACCGGCACGATAACGCAGCTGGAACTGTCGTATGGCGTGCCGATTAGGCCGAAATCGTTTTTCACCATTCCCCTGTTTGTAACAGAAAAATGATACCATTTGCAGATGAAAAGGTTTTCGATATTAATTGCGATATTTTTCTTCGTTACGCCCGCGCTTGCGGTAAACCTCAACGAAGAGATAAAAGTGGGGCAAAATGCCGACAAATTCATCAGGAAACAGTTCGGCGTTTACCCTGATAAAAAAATACAGGCCTACGTAAACCGCATCGGTCAAAAGCTGCTGAAATCAATTGAGGACCCTGAGTTCGAATACCACTTTCTCGTGGTGGACGACCCCATGTTGAACGCCTTTGCCGTTCCGGGCGGCTATGTCTACATAACGCGCGGCATGCTCGCCTATCTCGACAATGAAGCGGCGCTCGCGGGAGTGCTCGGCCATGAGATAGGACATGTGATAGGGCACCACTCTTATAAAAAGATGAAGAAATCCCTCGGGGATACGCTGTTGATTTTCGCCGGACTCGGCGCGGGACTGGCTTCGGGCGGCGGCGACGCTACCGCCGCGTGGGTGATGGCTACCACGTCAATTACACAGTTATCCAGCGCGGGGTACGGGCGCGAGCTGGAACTGCAGGCCGATGAGTTTGGAATGATATATTCATACGATGCGGGTTACGATCCGCGCGCTAATTCGGGGTTTTTTAACACGCTGTTGTTTAAGGAGAGGATATCGGGAGCCGGTTATCATGGATTTTACGCGACTCACCCGGATACCATGGAAAGAGTAGTAAAGACGCGGGAGAAGAGTGAAATTATCGCAAGTCGCGGAAAACCGCTGGTTATAAATAGGCGCGAATATCTGGAAAAGATCAAGGGACTCACGTTCGGCAAGGGGAACAGGAAGATAAAAAAACCGCCGCCCTACGTGCTGGAATTGTATGAAACAAAAAAGGGGGATACCTTCCGTGGTATCGCAAAAAACGTCACGGGTGACGAATCGATGGGGTTCGAAGTAGCTGTAATCAATTCAAAGAGAGTAGCTGATAAGCTGGTGCCGGGCACACTACTAAAAGTCCCGGTAAAAAGACGCCTCGCCGGAGCGGACAACTAGCTGACGCGGCTGCACGCAGCCTCTCAATAACGGCCCGCAAATATAATTTCCGGCTCTGTTGCAATGAGCTCCCGTGGGACGGGTTGCAATTGGATGGGATTGTAAAGTAGTCTTCAAAAACATCGAACCAGCGGTCGGATTGAAAAGGAACCACTTAATGTATAAGAGGCGGTCAACGCTTGCCGTTATTGCGGCGTTTTTAATGACACGTATACTACTGCCGTCCGCATATGCGGAAATCAGCGTTTACGGCGGTGTTGAGCAGTTCAATTGGAAAGAGTACGGCACGTCCGGCGCGAAACTTCTGGAAGAAAGCGGATACCGCCCGTTTGCGGGCATGGAAAGCGTTGCCGATGGCGGTGCAGGTCTGTTGCTGGATTATGAAGGAAGGATATACGGCAACGATGTCGACTATGACGGTCAGACGCAGGGCGGCGTTCCGCTTATCTCAAAGACGGGATATGTCGGAATGCTCGCGGAGCTGAAACCGCATTTTCGTATGCGGCCCGCCCGGCTGGACGGAAACTACATCGATATAACTTCCGCGCTGGGTATCGACTACTGGATACGGATCCTTCGGGACGGTACCGACAAGACCGGCAATCCTGTGTCGGGGTACAGGGAAGAGTACCTCATAATGTACGTCAGGCTCGGGTTGGAGCGCAGACCGCGAAAACCCGTAAGGGATTGGCACGCCGGCGCAGGAATAAAATATCCCGTTTACACATTCGAGAAAGCCTATCTCTCACGCGCCGGTTACGACAGGGACCCCGTCTTGCGGCCCGATCCGGATTTCAGCCTATATGCGAAAGCAGGTTACAGGTTCAGCGGGAAGTGGTCATTTTCATTTTTTTACGATAGCTATAACTTCCGGAAATCGCCGGATGTTCCAGCCGAAAAGAGCGCCATCCGGTACCTTGTGCACCAGCCCGAAAGCCTGCAATATACGCTCGGCCTTATGCTGAATTATCATTTTCAGTCTAAAAAGCCGCCGTTCGCGGGAATGCGGTAGGAAAAACGGTGCGTGCATAAAAGTCGCCGTTAAGCACCGGAAAATGTAAAATAGGTCAACCATGAACGTGATTTTGAAAACATCCGGCAGCACCTGGACGCGGTCCGTATATTTTATTGCGGCGGCGATTCTTTTGCTTGCCGGCTGCGTCTCCGTACAGGAACAGTCAAACAGGCATAACAATGCCGGATACGATTACTACACGGCACGGATGTACACGCAGGCGCTGGCGGAATTTAAAATGGCGCTCGAACTGGATCCGAACAATGCGGAGGCGCATAACAATATCGGCAACATCTACATGGAACAGGGAAAGTTTGCGGACGCCGCAAGGGAATATCAAAAAGCGATAGAGCTGGACAGTAATAACGCGACGGCACGCAACAATCTCGGATCGGTCTACTTTAAACTTGATATGCCGAGAATGGCCGTAACCGTATTCAAGGCCGCCGTAAAGGTGGACCCGGACAATAAAACTTTCCAGAAAAACCTTGGATTGGCGCAGAGGAAACACGGCAACTTCGACGAGGCGGTCGCGGCGTTCAAAAAGGCTATGGCAATCGACCCGGAGTACGGGAAGGCTTACAGCGGACTGGGCGCCACTTACTACAGGTGGGGGCTTTACGATTTGGCAATCGAAAATTTGCAAAAAGCCGTCAAATATTCACAGGATGACGCGAACGATTTCAATTTCCTCGGACTCGCGTACCACAAGCTCGGGCGTAATGAGGAAGCGGTGGCGGCATTTAAAAACGCGGTCAGGCTTGAGCCGGAAAACGAGAATTTCAAAAAAAATCTCGAACTGATGCGCTAGCCACCCTGCGGGTGGAGGCGATATGCCGGCGCGGGTGCACACATCAACGGCTGGTTCAAACTTGCAGTTTGAACCGCAACGTTTGATAATCACGAACAGACTGGAAGGATAATTCAAAACGGCCGGGTTCAGTCTGCAAGACTGAACCAGCTTACATCGTGGGCATTATCAATTATGAAGATAATAGACAGATACATATTCATGGAGTTGTCCAAGGTCTTTCTTCTCGGCCTGTTTGTGCTGATGTCCATCCTGACTCTGGAAAAGGTAAATTTCCTATCCGAGCTTATCCTCGACCGCGGCCTGACAATCTGGGAATTTATAAAACTTCTCGGCTATACGAGTCCGGCGTTTTTAGCCGTTTCCATACCGCTTGCTGTTTTGCTGGCGTCTTTAATCACATTTTCCCATCTTTCGGCCGATAGCGAGATCGTCGCGATGCGCGCGTGCGGCATCGGTTTTTTCCGTATTTTGCTGCCCGTTATCCTTTTTTCCCTGCTTGCGGGCGCGATAGCCGCCTATACAACCCTGAACCTTCAGCATGTCGGCAATTACAGGTTCATAACAACCATCACAGACGCCGTCAGCAGAAAGATAGGAGTAACGCTGGGCGAACGGCTCTTTTACGACCGTTTTCCAAACGCGGTTATATACGTGAACGAAAAGGTGACGGGAAGCGACGACCTTAAAGGTCTATTTATCTACGATAACCAGAACCCCGAAAAACCGCGCTTCATCACGGCGGGCAGCGGCCGCCTGGGCGCGGTGGAACAGCAGGCGGTATTGAAGCTGAAAAACGGCAACATTTATTCGAGCGACGGGAAGTCGTTCAGGCTTATCCGGTATGACGAATACGAACTTGCCATTGATACCGGCCTGGGCGCCTCCCGCTACATCTACCAGCCGAGGGAGATGTCGAACGATGAGCTTAGGCGGGTTATAAAAAAAAGACAGGCAGAAAACCATACCGCGTACAACGAGCGGGTGGAGATACAAACGCGGTACGCGCTTCCGGTTGCCTGTATCGTGTTCGGACTGCTCGGCGCACCGCTTGGTATACGGGCTCACCGCGGTGGCAGGTGGGGAGGTCTCGGCATCGGGGTGCTTATGATTGTGGTGAACTACCTCCTGCTGATGCTCGGCGAGGGGTTGGGGCGCGACGGGACGCTCGATCCCGTGCCCGCGGTATGGTTTCCAAACTTCCTTATGGGTAGTTTGGCGCTGTTCCTCAATTTCCGCATGTCGCGTGAGTCGATGCCGTTTCGCTCCACCATCTGGCTCCAGACAAAATGGCTTGGCGTAAAAGGCCGCTGGTGGGGAATGCGTACCCGTCCCGGGGCAGGAGGGTAAGATTGCAGGAGCTTAACGAGAACCTTTTTTGGATTATCAATACAGATGCCGGGAAAGCGGTGGATTGGTTGATGATAGCCGTCACCACGAGCGGTTACTCGATTGTGGCCGTCCTGCTGGGTTTGGCGGCAATATGGCAATACGGCGGATTTAACAAAAAAAACGTAATCCTTTTCACCGCCGCGGTTTTGCTCGGCGGCGGCGCGGTGCATCTTATAAAACAGAACCTGCCTTTAGACAGGCCGCTTGGATACTTTGCGGAAAAATCGCCCCCTATGGACGACCGCGTACACGCTCCCTTTGCCCGGCCCCACCACCGGACCTTCCCGTCCGGCCATTCGGAGGCCGCCTTCAGCGTAGCGGCGATAGTAACTCTTATCTTTCGTCGGCACGTTGCGTTATGGTTTATATGGGCGGCTCTGGTCGCGCTGTCGCGCGTCTACCTCGGCGTGCACTTCCCGGCGGACGTTGTGGCGGGGTCTCTAATCGGGGGTCTGGCGGCGTTTATTGTTTTCCGCGCACAACACCTCTTCTTCACCACGGAGGACACGAAGAACGCAAAGGAAACGGACTGATTATGCCAGCCCGCCTCATATCATACCGGTGTGAACTCTGTGGCTGTATAGCCTAGCCCGAATTATTCATGAAGAAATTGAATTTTCAAATTATAGGTCGTAACC
>JBHHVT010000146.1:0-5824 GCA_046754425.1 Nitrospinota bacterium
TCAGGTACATGTAAGCGCCGATTAAGCCGACAATGTATCCGCCGAATGTCAGGTTTCCGATGAGCCTGTGGATGTTAAGCGGCCACCAAGTGAAGTTCCAAAGCCATGCCCACTCGCCGAAACTGGCTATGCCGCGCAGTGTACCCTCGACTTTGGTCGGCGTAAGCATGAACGCAGCGGGGGCGTCCATTAAAATCAGCAGAGATATGCCGGCGACATTTAGCAAAAGTCCGAGGATAATGTGTATACCTTTAAGGCCCCTTCTCTGCAACGGATCCCACATGTAGTAGTACATGTACATAAGGCTTGTTTCGATAAGTATCAGCGCCGGGTACCAGAAGGCAATAAGGTTGTTGAAACCGCGGAACAGCCATGTGGTAAATGTCGGATAGAAGGCTACCATGGCCAACAGCATGAATGTGCCGAATATGGCGGTGAAGCTGTAACACATTACAACAACCTTTGTGGTCTCCTTTGCAAGCCGTTCGTAACGTTCGTCGCCGGTTTTCCACGCCATAATTTCGGAGATTATGATAAATATCGGCACGCCAAGAATAAATGACGCGAAAAGGATGTGAAGCTGTGCGAATACCCAGATAACATCGCGGTTTGAGAGGCCGGAAAACGGGTATTTGCCGATGGCTATCGGCCAGTCTTCCTCGGCAACCATATCCCGATTCGGGTTGTCCGGTGTCGTGGCGAATTCCGGATGCTCTACGTAACCCGGCGGTATTTCGACTGCGGCTTCTTCCTCTGCTACTTCACTATCGGTGTCATCTTCTTCCTCCTCATCAAGGTAGATGCCCTGACTATCGGAGGCGCCGTCCCCGGCATCCCCCCCGTCACCTTCATCGTCAAGGTAAACGGTATCGCCGCTGCCGCCGTCCTCGGCGAAGGCGGTGTTATTTCGAATATTCAGATAGCCGACCGTCAGCAGGGTGACAAGAAATACGAGGATAAAAGCAGGTGAAACGCGAAGGAGCAATCCACGAAGCATTGAAGAGCCGCGCTTGAATGATGATATTATCGCGGGAATCAACTTTTCGCTCTTTCCACGATACGTGTAAAGTCCGGTCCGACCTTAACGCAACTTACTTGAAAAATCACCCTTAATCCTCCCCGCAAAAGTAAAATTTACTTCTTGTAGTAAAACTTCCCCTTGTAGTACGGTAGTTTTTTAAACCTTAATTTGCCGTCCACGATGTCCCAATCCTCAATTGCGAGCGGCTTTGTTTCGGTGTTTCCCTTTTTATGATCGATCTCAATAGTCTGGTCCTTGTTGTCCGCGTTGTAGTACTTTTTATACAGGTGCACCTTTTTCTTTCTCTCATTAAAATCGAACTTATACTTGGGATCCACCGATACCTGGAATGGCGTATTGGGGTGCAGGTGACATCGCTTGCAAACGTTTTCCATGTCGTACCGCTTGTTGTATTTTTCCGCCTCCACGCGGGTGAACTTTCCTTCCGTCTTTTTCATCATCGCCCTGAACTGCGATCCGCCCGCGACAGAGTGACACATCTCGCAGCCCACCTGCTCCAGGTTCGGCTCATCCGGGTCGATTTTGTCCGCCTTTTTGGGAGTAAACCCGCCTTTTTGACGATAACCGGTAGTGTGGCACCGCAGGCAGCGGGCCTCTTTAGTGTAATCCTTATCCGGATCGAGCTTTGCTTTTACCTTGGCTTCTTTGCGTACTCCCGGCTTAAGCAGGTCGTACGTTTTTCCGTGGGGAGAGTCTTTCCATGCCTGATACCACGGGTCGTGGCAGCTGCCGTCGCATTTCGTCGCTCCTACGAAACTTGGTTTTTTGGGAATTCTTACCCGCCTTTTCGATTCGGCCAGCTGAGGAATCAGTACGACCGTGAAAATTATCGCCGCTCCTAACAGGAAGACCCCAACTCTTTTTATCATTCAACCCTCTCCTATTTGAATTCCAGTTTCATCGGTTTTTTTACTCTGGTGTGATTGTAAAGCTCGTCATTGTCCCATACTGCAAGCCCAAAGTAGTAAGGTTTTTTTCGGTCAACAAACTGTACGTCGTTTTTCTTGTCGTTCGTTACGAGACTTCTTTTTATCTCCAGTGTCCAAAGGAAATCGTCCGCGGAATACTTTCCCTTGGCGGCGATGTCGCCTCTGCTGCCTTTTGGTTTGGACAGGACGTATCCGGGTATCAGGTCACCTTTTTTAAACGGTCCGGAGAGTGGCGCGCTGCTTCCGGCAATTATAAAGCCGGCCCCCTTTTTCTTGGGCATAAATTTGGGTTTGCCGCCGGCATCGTTACGCTCGTATTGCTGATTACCCCTGCCGCCGTCGTCGGATTTATGAGCAATGTTTATACGTTTATTCTTGTCTTTCTCCTTGGCCTTCGTCAGGTTGGAGTTGTCAAGGTAATCATCGTCCGCGTATCCGAGGGGGTTGGTAGTGGATGATACCCAGTGCCAGATATCCGTCCGCTCGGCGGCTGAATCGGTGTACATCTTGTCTTCCTTTTCCGGAGAGTGACAAATCTTTTTACAGCCTTTTTCCTTGAAAGCCGGTATAGAGTCGTTAATTACCCATTGAAAAGCCAGCCTGTCGGAATCCGCTTCCCAGCCCTCTTCGCCCTCGAAGCGAACTTCCTGTTTTATCCCCCATTTGCTTCCATCGTAAACCCACATATTTTGTGATATGGACTCGTCCTTGTCTTCCCATAGAAAAAGAAAGAATACCTCTTTGTCCGTATAGACAGATCTAATGGAAAGTTCCGGTCCGTCTTCCGCCTCTACCGTTATTTCTTTGGCTTTTTTCCATGCGGCATCGTCAGCCTTTCCGTCGATTTTCGGAGGCTGACCAACCTTGGCGGATTCTATTTCATGGACCTTTGCCGCCCAGGATATCCCGAAGGTTAATGCTACAATCAGTATGGTCGTAATGGGTGTTTTTGATAGATTCATTGTTTCCCCTCTATTCCAACAGCATTAAAAATTTTGTTATAGAAACTGCCGTATCTTTATTTAAACCATAAATCGGCATTGCCGAGTCTTTTTTAACGGAACGGGCATTTTGAACTATGGTATAGAGCTGTTGCGGCTTTAGTTTTGACGCCACGCCATCCAGATGTGGTCCGGATTCGCCTCCGCGCTCCCTGATTTCATGGCAGCCGGAGCAGCCGTACTTTCCATAGGCTCTTTTCCCCATCATCTTGTCTCTTCTGGAAGGGTCGGGAATTTCTACGGGCTTCACTTCAATTTTTGGCCGCTCCTTGTTCATCTTTTTTGAAAAATCTATATTCCACGACTTAGTTTTGCACAATTTGCTTATGTAAGCGACTATGGCCCAAATTTCGTATTCGGAAATGGTTTTATTGAACGCCGGCATAAGGGACGATTTTTCTATCGAGCTTCCGCCGCCGGAAATTGCGTCAAAGATTTCTTGTTCGGTTCTTTTAGCCATATACTTTTCTTTTCCGGAGTCTGTGAAATCCCTCGGCGCCGGATCCATCTCGACGGAATTGATGCCGTCCCCTTTCCCCATTTCGCCATGACATACCACGCAATATGTTAAATATAGTTTTTTCCCTTTATCAACATGTTTTTCACCTTGTCCCGCCAATACTTCCAGAGGCAAGTCAAATATAAACGCAACCGTAAAAATCGCTAATATCGCTCTTTTTATGACGAATATCGTTTTCAAACGAGCCGTCAAACCACAATAAGAAGCCGTAAACGTACCGGTTTTCACCCCTTATTCCCCCCTTAACGTATTTCGCCCCAAACTTATACCATATATTCAGGTCAATATAATAATAATTTATTCAGCCTAATCGGCATGAACCGGTGTATCTTTAATTAACTCTGTCAATGCCTCAATCGCAATCCAGTGGTTCGTTATCTTGTCATCATCCTGCAGTACTCCGGTAAGCATATCCTCCGATTTACCGGAATCGATGTTTTTTAGCGATAAAGCCAAATCCTTGCGAATATGAAGAAAATGTTCAACATTAAAAAGCGATTCAAAAAGGGGCTCCAGCGCCCTGCTGTCTTTAATGCAGCCCAGCGCATGCACAACTGCTTTCCTTACATCCTGCTGAGGGTCCTGTAGTGATTTAATAAGGGCGTCAACCGTCTTGTCCGCACCGATATGTTCCAGCGCCCGTGCGGCCGCCTGCCTGATATAAGATTCTTTATCATTTACCAGGATTTCTGTAATTTTATCGATTGTGTCATCGTCTGCATATCCTATCCTGCCCAGACTTTCGAGTGCCGGTAATCTGTCGCCCCTTTCATCCGAATTTAGTATGGGCGTGAGAAACGGGACGACATCTTTTTCTTTCAGATAGCTGAGGGCGGTAAGGGCTTCGTTCCTCAGTTCCGGCGCGCCGCTTTTCACTACAAAATAGAGAGTTTCCACACTTTTCTTATCATTTATTGTGCCGAGGGTTTTTATTATGAACTTTTTCCGTTCAAGCTCGATATCTTCCTTTTGTTCGGCCTGTTCAACCGTCTCTTGTACGTCATCGTTTTTGTCAGTTTCGTTTTCATTCTCGTCAACAGCTGTATCTTCTATTTTCTTTTCCGCCCCCGCCTCTTCTTCTTTATCATCCTCCCGCAACATTGATATGAGAATGGAGTGCGCGTCGGGGGTGGCGATTTTTTGAAGCGCCATGCATGCGGCGCTATAAATAATTTTATTGTTATCAAGCGCGCAGTCTTTTAAAACTTCCAGCGCCAGATCCCCGGCGATTTCGCCAATCGCGTAGATAGCCTGAATGCGGTTCATCTCATCTTCTTTGGTTTTTCTCGCGATTTCGGCAAGCGGTGTTTGCGCTTCCAGACAGCCGATTTTAGCCAGTGCCACTGCAATTTTGTCCTTGTGAGGCTGGCTAGGATCAGAAAGCATCTCCACCATCTTTTCCGCGGCTCTCTCTTCTTTCAGGTTCCCAAGTATTTCAATGGATTGTCCCTGAGCTTCCCGGTCTTCATCATCCAAAAGTGGAAGGATTTGATTAGCCGTCTGAGGATGCCCCATTTCGCAGATTATTTTGGCAACCTCGCTTTTTACCTCGCCGTCCGGGTCCTTGAGCAAAAGCGCCAGCGGCACAAGCGCGGACGGTTCCTTTTTGTCGGCCAGCGACCTCGCCGCGTTGATCCTTACGGCGGAATTTTCGTCCAACAGAAGCTCCATCAGCACTCTTGCAACATCCGGATGATCAACGTTGCCAAGCACTTTTACGGCCCGTCTGCGAATAACGTCATTCTTGTCGCTTGCCAGATCAATTAACGCTTTTGCCGCCGCCTCATCCGGTATCTGGCTAATGGCCCAAAGGAGGGTTTCGCTGATATCGCCGATATCTTCTTCCCGCAACAGTTTTAAAAGCGGTTCAATCGCCTTGGGATCCTTTAACCTGCCCAGCGCCCGAACCGCATGGAGTTGTATATCCCACTGCGGATCCCAGTCGAAGTCATCATCGTCTTCGATAATCATGTCAGTCTCATCAGCCAGCATTGCGCCGATAAGCGCATCGACCGCTTTACGGTTTCCTATCAGTCCGAGCGCTTGAGTTGCCTCAGCGCGTACATCGGCTTCGGGATCTTGCAGAGCGTTTAGCAAAGGTTCCACCGCGTTGCCGTCCATCAGCTTCCCCAGTGTCCGGGCCGTATCGCACCGGAGATCCGCATCTTCATGGTTCAGGCACTCAACAACGGGTTTCAGGATCAGGCCATTTTGAGCCATACCCGCCGCCTTGAGCGACGTAACGGCCTTCAGGGCCGACATCCTCGTAATTGTGCTTTTACTATCAAGCGCCTTAAGAATCAGGCCACGGGTTCCCTCTTTTACGCCCACT
>JBHHVT010000147.1:0-5794 GCA_046754425.1 Nitrospinota bacterium
GCTCGGAAAATCCAGTACGGTAGTCGGGACGGAAATATTTTCGGCCATAATGTAAAGACCGAAGCTGGGGTTATTCGAACGCGGGGAGTGGATACCCTGTTCGCGGGTTACCTGGTTATTGAGAAGCTCCATAGTGCAAAGAGCTTCGCTCCATTCGTTTTGAACGCCGAACGGCTTGAATACGCCCGCTAAAAGTAATTTGGCCATCTCTTTACCAACTGCCTATATACAATGTTGCATGCTTCATAAAATGTTGATTAATCAGTCTTTCGGACTGAATATATAGTATTTCCAATTATATCAGAAACAAGCTCTGATAATCTACTGTGATGCGCTGGTCCAACGCGAGAAACATTCGGTTGCCGCCAAGACAACCGGAAGTTAAATTAACCGGATGAATACACCCGGTCATGTGGCGGTAAATCTTGCCCTGCTGGGGAAAAAGGGTAAGCCGGAATTCTCCCTGCCGGCCATAGCGGGCGCCCTTGTCCCCGATGCGCCCATATATATTTTTTACCTGTACCAAAAACTGTTTGTCTCCATTTCCGAACACGAGATATGGGCCGACGCCTATTTCCGCCCTCACTGGCAGTTGGTTTTCGATACGTTCCACTCAATCCCTATAGCGCTTTTCGCGGCCTTGGCCGCCTACCGGCTGGGCGGGAGTGCGTGGACAATTTATTTTCTCAGCATGGCTCTGCATGCCGTATTTGATTTTCCGCTTCACGGCGACGACGCCCACCGGCATTTTTTCCCGTTATCGAATTACCGGTTTGAAAGCCCCGTTTCGTACTGGGATCCGCGCCGGTACGGACTGGTGGCGTCCATAGCTGAAATAGGCGCGGTGATGGGCGCATCCGGCGTGATCTGGGTACGAAAAAACGGTATGATGGACCGGGTGGCGGTTATAGTTGTTTTTTTATTCTATGCGGTCGGTTTTGCTTTCGCTTACCATTATCATTTCTAGATGTAACAGGAACGTTTATAAATTTGGAATAATATCGAAGCAATGACATTACAGGGTTCGTTAAACGGGTTTTCGCTTCCCGAAGTTTTTCAGCTCATCGGACTGCAGGGCAAAAGCGGTGTCATGACACTGGACAGGTCCCCCGGCAAATGCTTCATCAATTTCAGGGACGGCAACATCGTCCATGTGTACGACTCAAGGGCCGACATAGAGGACCGTATCGGCAACATCCTTATCAAGTCCGGTCTTCTATCTGAAGAAAAACTTAACGAGGCACTTAAAAAACAGAAGGAAACGAGTGAAAAGCTGGGTGACATAATTGTCAACATGGGGTTAGTCGCCAAGGAAACATTCGGCAACATGCTTAGAGTGCAGGCGACGCAGATTATTTTCAAACTGTTCAAACTTGAGGACGGCCGGTACGGCTTCGACGCCGGTCTCCCGGAAGGATACGCGCAGGACAGTTTTACGCCGATCCCCGTTGAAAACACCCTCATGGAAGGGATGCGGTTCATGGACGAATGGCCGAAGATATCAAAACGGATTTCGTCATTCGGCCTGGTATTCAAGGCGGAAAAAGAACTGTCGGAAGATGAACTGAATGAACTGGAATCGCAGGAACGTTTCGTATACACATGCGTGAACGGTTCAAACAGCGTGCAGGACATCATATACACCACGCGGCTTGCGGAGTTTGACGTCTGCAAGGCGCTTTATAATCTCCTTGAAAAATCCGTCATCATGGAAGACGCGGACAAGTCGGAGCCGATAGAACTTGACGTCGCTTTCGTAAATCCTTTCCTGAAAGCCGCCATCAAGGAGATAGAATCGAACACCAATATAAAGGTAACGGCGGGCAAACCGCAGCTTAAGGAACCGCTGGAGCCGGCGCGCGGCGACATATCCGGCCTGGTCGGTCTTACCGGGCAGAAGAAGGGAAGCGTTGCGCTTACGTTCACAAGGGACTTCATAGTAAAAGCGGTGTCGGATATGCACAAAGTTAATGCAAAGTTCGAAGATTTGCGGGTACGCAACAGCGTAAACTCACTCACCGGAAAGATTGTCGCGAAGGGAACCGAAAGGCTCGCCGAAAAGGGCCACTTTTTCCATCCGTCACTGCCGACGACGATAATCGGGGAAAAACATTATCTGGAGCACAATACAGACGGCCCCTGCATCGTTATTCCGTTCGATTCGAATGCCGGACCGTTTTTCGCGGAGATAAGCCTCGAAAAGTAACCGGACAAGTCATTGCGCTTTTTCAATGGCAAAGCCGGTGGTTTTTGATAAGGTGTCTGGAGAGAGATTGCCACGCGGAGATAACCGGTTTAAAGGGCGCGATATAATCGTTGAAAGATTTCAATTTTTATAACCCCGTAAAGATACTTTTCGGGCGTGACAAGGCGGACGAGGTGGGAGTAGAGACGGCCCGGTTCGCCAATAAAATCCTGCTCGTTTACGGCATGGCCAGCATTAAGCAGAGCGGCCTTTACGACCGGGTTAAAACAAGTCTAAGAAAAGCCGGAGTGGAAGCCGTTGACCACGGCGGTGTGAAATCCAATCCCATCCTGTCTCATGCCGAAGAAGGAATAAGGAAGATAAAGGACGACAACCTTGATGGCGTAGTGGCCGTAGGCGGCGGCAGCGTGATGGACGAGGCAAAGGCAATAGCGGCGGGCGCTGTGGTAGAGCACAATGTATGGGATTTCCTGTCAGGTGAGAAAAAACCGCAGTCGGCCCTTCCGATAATAACAATACCGACGCTCGCCGCATCCGGATCGGAGATGAACGGCAATACGGTAATAATGAACGAAATTGTGTCGGAAAAGATCGGCATCTATTCGCCGCACCTTTACCCAAAAGTATCGATACTGGATCCGATGCTTACCGTCAGCGTTCCCGTCGACTACACTGTTTACGGAATAGCGGACGCGTTCAGCCATGTGGTGGAACCATATTTTAACGGCATCGAAACACAGACGGTTTTACAGGATCAGCTTGCCGAAGGACTGTTTCGCGCTCTTATAGATACGTCCCGCAGGCTTGTATCCAATCTGAAAGATTACAATGCCAGGGCGGACATGATGTGGGCCTCATCCATTGCGCTTGCGGGAGTATTGGCGGCCGGCAGGGGCAGGGTGCTGTGGGAAAACCACCAGGTTGCTCACGCGCTCGGCGCAAAATTCGACGTTCCTCACGGCGCGGCTCTAGCCGTAGTAATGCCGGGTTGGATGAAATATTCTGTTAGGAAAAAAAGTTCACGCTTGGCGAAGTTCGCCGTGGATGTAATGGGCGCCGCAAGGGGGGCGGACAACGAGGCGACGGCAATGAACGGGATTGAAAGGTTCAAGGAATGGCTTTCGTTAATCGGCGCGCCGGTAACGCTGGAAAAAATCAGCGTGTCGGAGGACGACTTGCCGGACCTGACTAAATCCGTCGTTGAACATTTTCAGCGCGCCGGGATGACCTCCATAGGCAATAGCGAAGCGGGAGAAATCTTAAGAAACTGTCTCTAACCTGCCTTGTAGGCAGCGGCAATTTGCTGGCGGTGCCGTGTCGGCACTGACAACATGCTCGCGCCGATGCGAACGGCCTCTTGATAACAGTGCGCTAACTCTGACTTGGCGGCTTTGCCGTAATTTGCCGTCCGCCTAGCGGACAGTTTTAAGGTAGTCGAAATAATCCGCGTTTTCTTCTATCCATTTATCGACAAGGTAGTGGCCGCCGAACCGATATTTGAAACGCCATCGTTTTTTCAGATGTATTTTGAAAACGTTTTTCCATGAATAAAAGCGTTTCATCTGTTCCATTATCCCGGTTTGCAGTTCATACGGCGTCATTTTTTTCGGCCGTATCACGACGTGAAGACCGTCGTACAGTTCCCATCTTGTGTGGAGTATGCGGTCCTCGCGCATCATCTCCCCATGGACGACCGTGCCGGGAAACGGCGTAAGGGCGCAGAGCTGTATGGTGTCGAGACCGGATTCTAGCGCGAAATCCACCGTGGCGCGGATTGTATCGACATCGTCGTCGTCCGAGCCAAGAACGAACATTCCGTGCAGGCCGATGCCGTACTCCTTAAACAAGTTTATGGAGGATTTAATCTGGTCTATCGACTGCCCCTTGTTATACTTCTTGAGCGTTTCGGGGTTTACCGATTCCAGTCCGACGTAGGCGATACGGCAGTTTGTTTTGCTTATAAGCTCCAGCAGCTCTCTGTCCTTCGCGGCGTTGACCCTTATCTGGCAGGAATATCTTAGCGGCGCCATATCCCTGTCTATCATCGCTTTAAGAAATTCTTTCGTCTTATGCGGGTTGGCGGCGAAGTTGTCGTCCGCGAAGCAGATGTTCCTGTTCAGAAAGGGCCGCACCTCTTCCAGTATCTGATCCGTATTTTTATACCTGTACTTTTTTCCGAAAGTCGTCGTGACGCTGCAAAAGTTACAGTCGTACGGACAGCCGCGCGAACACATTACAATTGCCGGGTAGTCCGCGGGGCCGGAGAACTTTTTACACGCGGAAAACCGGGAAGGAGGAAGGCTCTCCATATCGACCCTTTGTATGGCCGAAGGGTTGTCTATGCAACTTCCGTTAACGCGGAACGATATTCCAGGGACGTTTTCAAGTTTGTTTCCGTTGTTCAGCGCCTCCATCAGTTTGATGATGGTAAGCTCTCCCTCGCCGCGCACGACGACATCGCAGTAGTCGAGCGCCTCCTCGCTTTTCGCGCTGACGTGAGGGCCGCCCATCACAACCGTCTTGCCGCGCTCCTTTAAGATTTTGCCCAGGCGGTACGCTTCGGTAACAGTGGTTGTAAGGGACGATATGCCGATGAGATCGAAACCGCAGATGTAGTCGATGTCGATCGGGCTGTTCTGCTGGAAAAACAGCTCCACGTCGTATCCGGATTCCGTCAGCACGGAACCAAGCAGCGGGAGGCCCAGCCGGGGCAGATAGACGCGGCTGAATACGTGCGTGTTGCCGCTAGTGGTTTCTATTAATGCGATGTTCTTTATCTTCATTGGTGCAAACTATTTCGTTATTTAAATTGTTTACCGCTTACGGACGCAAAAATAAAAATCCGCTGCGCCTGAATTATAGACCAATACCGGGCGTAGTTGACGCTAATTGTATAAAAACGTTCAATATCAGCATGTTGCCATGTAACGCATGCTGTTTGCGTAAAGTTTATAACTGTGAAATGATATTTTGTTAAGAGTCCGCCGTCCACGCACGGACGATAAAAGGGTGCGGCAATTTTTTGGAGAGAACATCATGGCAAATGAAAGAATAAGACCGGCAACATTCACGCCGTACCTGCCTAACGGCGTTATAACGGCCGACGGGCTGTGTGAGCTGGCTGAGGCGATGCGCGAAAAAGGGGCAAAAAACGTAAAACTAAGCGGCGAAATTATCTTTGTGTGGGAAGAAGATACGTTCCCCGGAGAGCCGCCGGCATCGCTTAAATGGCAGCCGTCCGTTTTTAAGGGAAACTCCGTCCGTTCGGTAAAGATGTGTTCCGCGGAGACGTTTTGCCGGAGGTACAAAAACAACGTGCTCGATCTCGCAACGGAAATAGACAAACGTTTCCGCGGCATTGAGATGTCCGCCAAACTCGCGATAGGCGTTGCCGGATGCAGACGGTCGTGCAGCGAACCGGCGACTAAAGACATCGGCATCGTCGGCCGACCGCACGGATACCTGATACTGGTGGGGGGCTCCGCCGGTTTCAACCCCAGGGTCGCGCGAAGCATGGGACAGGTCGCAACTACGGATGACGTCCTGACCGTGATAGAACGCACAATCGCGTTTTCCGACTTACATGGA
>JBHHVT010000148.1:0-5786 GCA_046754425.1 Nitrospinota bacterium
TCCTGGCGTTTTTCCTTTTTGGCGAGCGTGAACGCCATTTTCGTATAGACGAGGTCGCCCAGCATTACGCCGAGCGCGGTGCCGGGGACCATTTTTAAAAGTACGACGTCGGCCGGCATGCCGAAAATGCCGGTAAGGATGGACGCGAGGATGACGAGGCCGGTCATGTTGTCGAGCATCAACCCGAAGAAGGCGTTTATGTCGCCCTTCGCCGCCCACCGGTATCGGAAATTTTCGCTGTTTGCGCTATTCACAATCAAATACTACGCTGGTTCGTGGTTGTTCGACGGAACACCACGAACCATGGTGCAATTGTGTCAGACGGTGCGCAATGGTTCGAGGTCTCAAGCGAGAACCTCGAACCAGCTATAAGAGCGCGTTACAGACACGGCGTGCCTGTGACGCTCGTAAATTTTTTCCTCCTTTTCAAGGAGGGGTGCAGGGGTGGTTAACCCCTTCGTCACTGAGTGACACCTCCCCTTGAAAAGGGGAGGATTTAATAGATTACGCATTTCAGTTTATTTGGAAAATTAGGTGACAGTGATTTAAAAGCATTCGGCGGATTAATCTTCGTGGTAAAAATCGAGGAACGGTTTTATCTCTTCGTATTCCTTGCCCTTCCGGACCACTTCAGGGCTGTCGCCGGTAAAGTCGATTACAGTGGACGGTTCGTTTTCCAGCGGCCCGAAATCTATTATCACCGCCACCGCGGCGATGAACTCCGGCGCAAGGTCCCCGACGGCGGCAACCGGCTCTTCGGTGGCGACGTTTACCGACGTCGTAATAATCGGCGACCCGAACCCTTCGGCTATCGCGTGCGTAACCGGATGGTCCGGGATGCGTATACCCACCGAGTGCGTGGACGAAGTCATTTTTCGCGGAATCCCTTCGCCTTTCGGGAGGACGAACGTGTACGGGCCGGGCAGGGTGCGCCGCATCACGCGGTGCGCCGTATCGGTCAAGACCGCGTAGCGCGACGCGACGGAAAGGTCTTTGCAGATAAAGCTGAACGACTTATTTTTCGGCCTGTTTTTTAGCTGGTTAAGTTTATCGAGCGCTTTTTTGTTGGTCATGTCGCAGCCTATGCCGTAGATCGTGTCGGTGGGATAGATGATCAGTTCGCCGTTTTTCAGCGCGGATACCGCCGCCTCTATCATCCGGCCTGATAGATGCCCCCTGAAGAATATAGCTCCCATAAACTCATTCTATGTGCCGCTATCTGTGATGACAACCCATTGGACGAAAGTTAACCCCGTTCGCCACTGCCAAACTGTGTGTTCAGACTGCAAGTTTGAACCGGCGGTTTGTCTGCCTGTAAAGCGGGTTACGGCGATGTTATGGTGAGTGTGTAGTAGCCGTATTTTGCTACCGCCGTCGGGTTACTGGCGGCATCGTAATCAGGATCGGATGTGGTTAACTGCCGGTACGGCTCCGCAAGGATATATATGGTTCTATCAACTTTAGCAGTACAGACTATTTTCGATGCCTGCCGTTGAATTTTCGATGAGCTACCAGCCTTATCAGGATCGTCGTCATTTTGCGCCTTCGGTGTAGTTCCGTCGCTGTCGTAAAGCGTAAGGAGCGTATCCGCGCCGTCGCCGAGGCTTTCCGTCTTGAAAGTGTATTGCGTGCCGTTGGTCACGCTGATCTTGAGCCAGTCCTTGTCGCCGGCCGGGAAAAAGGTGTGCTGTTCGCTTGTCCCCGCCGCAACCGTTCGCGCCGCAACGGACGTGTCGTCACCCGCGCCACTCTCATACGTGTCCGCCGAGTAGCGGATATCCCTTCCCGTAGCCGCCATAAGGGGGGCAAGCTGGCCGCTGTATGCGGTTGTCTCCCATTTGTCCCAGAACGTCTCGAACGTAGCCACGGAGGCGGTTGGAAGGTCATTATCGAATATCGACCATATCTCGGTCCAGCCCATGGACAGCGTGTCCCACGCGCCCTCATTGTTAGCGTCATATATGTCCCACAAGACGGCGGAGACGGCTACCTCGTTATCCGCACCAAGCGTATTTGCCGAAGTTACGTTCGTGTTGTATGCCGTAATGCTTTCTATCTCGTATGACCAGGTTGTCGTGGCGGTATCGACGTAATATTCCGGCGAACTGACACCGCTGACGGCACGTACAAGCGAGCCGAAAAACGTCGCCCAGCCTTCCGACCAGGCAAGCCTCAAGTCATAATGACCGGTGAGCGTATGCGATCCTCCGGGGGAATCGTCCCGCGAATAGGCCGCCGCTGCGTAGTGCCCCAGCTCGTGGAGGATGACCGTATCGTCGTACGAATCGTCGTCGCTGGACAGTCCGGAGAGGTAAATCTTGCTGTTCGTGTAGCATGTAACACAGATACTGCTTTGACCGCCGCTGTACCAATACGCCGTTATCTGAGATAGAGGCGTCGCCGGGGCGAATTGCTGCAAACCCTCCTGCGCGAGTATCATGTTGTCAAAAATGTTGAATGCCGGGCCCGCGCCGCTAACGTCCGCCAGCAGGTTCTGGTTGGACAGCGTAGCTGGAAGTGAGCTGGAAAGATCGGCGGAAACAACGGCGTAGATGGAAGAATCCCTGCTATCCCTTACTGTTGCCGCATACGACGATACCGTATCGGTTAATGCGCGGACAGTGATAGCACCGGCACCGTGTGCAAAGCTGCTGAGCGTGTAACTGCCGTCCGCTGCGGCGGTAGTTTCCTTCAGTACCGTAGTGCCATTTTCCACCGCCTGAACTCTCGCAAAACGTACCGGCATGTTGGCTATTCCGGTAAAGCCTGTCGAATTAAACGTTCTGTCCTCGTATTCGACTTTCCCGCTGATTGTTGACGTTCCGGTGGCATAAAGGATAACGCCGCCTTCTTTCACAATAGTGCCTGTTGCGGAGCCGCGCGGCTTAACCGGCACAGGCCTAAATAACGTCTCTCGTGATTTTGGGGCCGCGCTGCCTGTAGTGCATGTAAAAACGTCGTTGGATGTAGTTTTACTGCTTCCTCCGCCGTCGCTGCTGGTGCCGCCGCAACCCGCGATGGCCAGTGCAAAGGCCAGCATGAAAAAACCGGCGTAAACCTTCAAACGACTCATGGAAAAATCATGGATTAACTTCAGGCGGGTTTTAAATGGTTTTTAGTAATGAAATAAATCTCCTATATAAGACTGTTACCATTGTACATTATGCCGGCCTGCCGGTGAATAGCTGGTAAATTGCCGGCATTCGTTCCGTCGGCTGTCAGTTTTGGTAGAATAAACTTATCCAAAATCATAGGAGGAGTGAAAAATGACCGGTAAAGTGAAAAAGATAGGGGTAATTCTATCAGGATGCGGGTTCAAGGACGGCGCCGAAATTCAGGAATCGGTTTTAACCCTGCTAGCAATACAAAAAAATAACGCCGAGTATCTATGCTTCTCCCCCGACATTCCGCAACACCATGTGACCAACCATTTAACGGGTGAAAGCAGCGATGAAAGCCGCAACGTTTTGGTGGAGTCGGCCCGGATAGCGCGCGGCAAGATATCGCCCCTGTCCGATTTCAAGCCGTCCGACGTGGACGCCCTTATCCTTCCGGGAGGTCTTGGAGCGGCGACAAACCTGTCGACCTTCGCGTTTGAAGGCGGCGACTGCACGGTCAACGAAGAGGTGGCAAGCGCGATTCGCGGAATGGTGGAGGCGAAAAAACCGATAGGCGCTCTCTGCATCGCGCCCGCAATCATGGCAAAACTGCTTGACGGCGTCGAACTTACAATCGGCAGCGACAAGGGGACCGCCGAGGCGCTGGAGGGAATGGGAGCAAAGCATAAAAATGCGGGATTCAGCGATATCGTAATAGACGAAAAATACAGACTGGTTACGACGCCGTGCTATATGCTGGACTCAAAAGTAACCTACATTGCCGAAGGCGCGGAAAACCTCGTAAAGGCCGTGCTGGCCATGACGTAAAGAGGGGTCATACAAAACTGCGTGTTGGCAGCGCGGGCACTACTGCCCGCGTTTCACGCGAAGCGTAAACACTACTCGCTCCTAACGGCCCGGCTCTGACAGGAATGTTTGAGCTGCTGGTAGATGAACATGGCGTCGCCGTAAGAGTAAAAACGATATTCGTCCTTGATCGCTTCCTCGTAAGCCGATAGCAGATTTTCGCGTCCGGCAAAGGCGGAAACCAAAAGCAGAAGCGACGTTCGCGGAAGGTGGAAGTTGGTCACCAGCGCGTCCACCATCTTGAAGGCAAAGCCGGGAGTTATCATAAGGGACGTCTCGCCCGAAAAGCCGCCGCCCCTTATCGCCGCCGTCTCCAGCGCGCGGGTCGCCGTACTGCCGACGGCAATAACCCGGCCGCCGCGCGACTTTATATCCGTCAATTCGGTAAACAGTTCCGGCGACACATCTGTCCGTTCGGCTTCGAGTTTATGGCGCGTGACGTTTTCTTCCGTTAGCGGCCTGAAAGTGCCGGGGCCGACGTGCAGGGTTATTTTAAAAATTTTCACCCCTTTCGCCTCGATTTTATCAAGCAGTCCGCGCGTGAAATGAAGCCCCGCCGTCGGCGCCGCGCACGACCCTTCGCGCCGCGCGAAAACCGTCTGGTACCTTTCGCGGTCCAGCGGTTCGTCCTCCCTCTTGATGTAAGGCGGCAGCGGCACCCGCCCGTAACGCTCCATCCAGTCGCGCAGTTCGCCGCCTTGCAGGCTGAACCTGACAATGCCGGAGTCGCCGTTGCGTCGTATAAACCTGGCCGTAAGCGAGTTACCGAAATCTATAATTCTGCCAGGCGACAGCTTTCGGAGTCCCTTTATCAAGGCCGATGTTTCACCGCTGTCCGACAGGGGCGAGGTTACGACGACCTCGATGCCGCCGCCCGTATCGGTAATTCCCAAAAGCCGCGCCGGAAGCACCTTCGTATCGTTTATCACCAGCGCGTCGCCCGGACGCATGTAGAGCGGCAAATCCCTGAAACTGCGATGTTCCGTTTTGCCGGTTGCCCGGTCGAGCGTCATGAGGCGCGATTCGTCCCGCTTTTGAGAAGGGTAAAACGCCACGCGCCGAGGCGGGAGATTATAATCGTAGTCCGACAGATTCGTTGAAATCGTTCTACTCCGATTTAAAAAGAATGTCCGACGTAATTTTCGCGCCACGGTAATAGAAAAGAAGGATTTGCCTGAAGTCGTGTTTTTTTTCCGCCATTCCCCTCGCTCCCCATTGACACATGCCGACGCCGTGCCCATATCCTATCCCCTTGAAGGTTATCCTCGGCCCGTGTCTGCGAAGTGTGAAGCGAGTGCTCCTTATCTTTTTCGTGCCGACGGCCTTTCGGAACTCCGTCGCGTTGATGACAATCCGCCCGGACGCGGTGTGGATATTCAACTCCTTTATTCTGGACGTGCGGGTTCTCGACCTGAGCGAAACGCCGCTTATCTTCCCCGTCCTTATTCCGTATCTCGAAAGCGCGGCCTGCAGTTCGGAAAAACGGACGCTGTACCGCCAGACGTAGTAGGGCGATTTTCTGTCGAACCTGCACCAGACGCTTTTAAGGTACGGCAGGTTGGCACCCTGAAAAACGGCTTCCCCGTTTTCGGTTCTGCCGCCGCTTGTGGAGTGGTAAAGCGCCCTGACGATGCTGTTCTTATACGTCAAAATCATTCCGGCCGTTTGACGCACCGCTTTGTCGGTTCTCTCGTTTTCCCTTTCGGTGCCGCGGTAAACCTGGTCGTTAACGTCCGACATCATGTCGTAGTCCTCCTCCGAGGATTCCGCGCGCCTGTAAAGCGCGTAAGTGCGGGCCGCCACGGCCTGCGCCTTAAGCGC
>JBHHVT010000149.1:0-5781 GCA_046754425.1 Nitrospinota bacterium
GAAAGTATTGTCTTTTGAACCTCCTCGACGCGGAGGCTTATCCCTTTGAAGTCGTTTTCCGACTCTTTAATCTCGTCCCGATTTTTCGACTCTCTTTTATCCAGCATTTCCGTGCGCGTTTTATGGGAGGCAAGACCGCTTCGCAGTTCGGAAAGCCTGCTGACGATATCCGCCTGTTCGCGTTCGCCGTTGGAAATCAGTACCGCGGCTTGCTCTATGGCCTCCTGCGAATTATTGAGCTCGTCTTTTTTGGAATCAAGCTCCCTCGATTTATCATCGGCTTTTTCCCGAAGTGTTTCGGTTATTTCCCGTTTTTCCCTTAGCGCCTTTTCCATTGATTCGGTTCTTTCGGACAGCTCTACTGTTTCCGCGCCGAGTTTTTCCACAAGGCGCGAGGCTTCATCGGCCTGTCCCTTGAAGATTTTAATATTTTCTTCATTGCGTTCAATCATCGATCCCAGGCGGTATTCTTCTTCTTTCAGTCCGCTTTGCTTCCGAGCCGTTTCATCCAGGGAGGATTGCGCCACGCTTAGCTGGTTCTGTCTCGCGGATATATCGGTTTCCATGGAGGCGCGCACCTCTTCAAGCCTTTCCAACTCACGCGAAAGAGTCTCTTCAAGTTCTTTCAACCTTTTCAGCTCTTCAGCCGATGTGGCGAGGAATAGGCGGTTCATTTCAGAGCGATACTTTTTGTATCTTTCCGCCTTGTTGGCCTGCCGTTTCAAGGAATTCTTTTGGCGTTGCAGTTCGTTGATGATGTCCGTTACCCGCTCAAGATTAGCGGTGGAGCTTTCCAGCTTAAGGCTGGCCTGGTGGCGGCGGTGCTTGTACTTCATGATGCCGGTGGCTTCTTCCACGATGAAGCGGCGGTTTTCCGGCTTACTGGTAACGATTTTCTGGACCTGGTCCTGCTCGATAATTGAAAAGGCGTTGGTGGAAATTCCCGTATCGAGGAACAGATCCACCACGTCTTTGAGTCTTACCACCGTTTTGTTAATCATGTATTCGCTCTCGCCGCTGCGGTAAAGACGCCTGGTGACTGTAACTTCGTTATATTCGGAAAGTTCCGGACGGGAAATCTTGCCTGCGATGTCCGTGATGGTAATGGACGCCTCGGCCATGCCGCTCGGCTTGCGGGAAGCGGATCCGGAAAAGATAAAATCCTCCATTTTGGCACCGCGCAGGGTTTTGGGCCTCTGCTCGCCAAGCACCCACCTTATCGCATCGGAAATATTACTTTTTCCACAGCCGTTCGGTCCTACGATTGCCGTGAACCCTTCGGCAAAATTAATGATGGTCTGATCTACAAAAGACTTGAATCCGTTAAGTTCCAGACTTTTAAACTGCATTTTTACTCCGCAATAAAATTTACTTGAGGGTTTTGTACCATATCCTGTATGGCAAGTAAAGGAGTTAAAATACAATACGTTGCGTGTTCAATAATCATGTATCGCTTCATGGTGATAATAGGCTGAAATATAAGGACATATTTTTATGTAAAATGACTGTAACCTATGTTGGTTATATTCATTTTTCTACCCTTTTCATCCAACAGCTTGAACCCTTTTTTTACGACTTGGCCGATTTGTGTTATCTCATTTTTTACTGGTGTAAGCAGTTTTTCCTTTTTTGGCGGTACTGTAAAGAGCAGTTCGTAGTCCTCGCCAAAACCTATCGTATGCGGCGTAGGCTTCATCTTTTTAAGTTTAGGAGCAAGAGGAATGTGATTCCACTCCAATATGGCTCCTACGCCGGAACTGCTTATAAGGTGGCCCAAATCCTGAAATATGCCGTCGCTTATATCAATGCAGGCCGTTGCGACCCGTCTTTCCTGCAAAAATTCACCGATATGCAGCTTCGGCACCGGGTTCGCCCAGCGTTTCAGGCAAACAGCGTCCGGCTTGAGGCCCGCTTTGAACTGCCTGTATGCGACGCTGGACGGTCCCACCGTACCTGTAACGTATATGAGGTTCCCAACCCTTGCGCCGGATCTTGATAGAGCTTTGCGCGGCCTGACCCATCCGGTAAGCGTGACGTGTATGGAAAACTGGTTTGAAGAGGTCAGGTTGCCGCCCGCGAGAGTAACGGAGTATCTGCGACAGTCGTCGCTTACGCCGTCGAGAATTCTTTTAATCGTGCTGTCCTTAACGTTTTTCGGGATGGCGAAAACCAGCCACGCATAGTAGGGACCCGTTGCTCCCATCGAGGCGAGGTCCGATAGATTGACCCGGAGAGCCTTGCGGCCGATTTCCCTGGGCGTGAAATATTTTAGTGAAAAATGGTTACCCTCCACCAGCGAGTCGACTGTCGTCACCTGCTGGAAACCATTTGGTGTTTTGATTATCGAACAGTCGTCGCCGATACCCAGGACGATATTTTTCGAACCTTTTTGGCGGGCGAATTTCCCGCGGATATGTTCAATCAGTTTAAACTCATTCATTTTGTGTTGCTGCCATTACCAGTCATTTTACAACAAGATAAAATAATATGTTTCATTACCTTACGAATAGATAACTATATTCGGGATATAATCATCCTCAAGGCTGCCAAGCTGAAAGAGGATATTAATCATCGCACGTTTTTCAACATCTGCAATGTTTTTTCCCAACGGACGTTATTTCCTGTCTTGGCGGGAGATTGAAATTCAACTAGGATAAACGTGTTAAGAGTTAACGCTGGGTAGAAGTTTTTCCGGAAGGGGCGTTGAAGCCTCACGTTCCGTGGATCTTAATAATGGTAAATTGGCGCAAATAAATAATTTTCAACAGTTGGAGGAGTTATGCGCACTGTAAGTATGATTATTGGAATAACCTTTTTGTTCATATCTGCTATGCCGGTTATGCAAGCCTATGCTGACCGTGGCATGCGGATGGAAAACCCATGCGGAAAAAGTATGAATCCATGCGAAAAAAGGGACTACATGGAAAAGCATATGCAAAAGAAAAAAATGAAAATGCGGATAATGAAGCTAATGGAAGAGGGGATGGGCATGTGGGTGGAGACCGTAGAACTTATCAAGGAGTCCGCCAGCGATCCCGCGATTAAGAGAAAGGCCGCCGCGCTGGAAAAACGGATGCGGGCAAATGTTCAAGAACACAAAGAGCTCCACAAAAAGATGCATGAAATGAAAAGCGGGCACGGCGATCGGCACATGGGAAAAGGGTACGATAAACACTATGAACATGGGGAAGGAATGCATGGTGGCGGTTCTAACCCGTGCGACAAAATGGGAATGTAGCGGAAAACAGGCGTCGTATTAAACGGCTGCTACCGATAAATCGTCCGTATTAATTTGGATGAAAAAAAAGGAGCGCGCGGAAAAGACAAAAGCAAACATCATCGAGGCGGCTTACAGGACAGTTGCGGAGCGGGCAATCTCAGGCGCAAGCATGGGTTTGATATCGGAGAGCGCGAACGTATCAAAACCGTTACTGCACTACCACTTCAAAACAAAGGCTGCTCTTTTGGAGCAGGTTCTTGAATTTGTTTTGGAGAAGCTGCTTGAGATTCCGATGGAAAACGTTTCCAAAAAAATCGGATCGATGGAGGAACTTCAGGCCATCTTTCAAAGATACAGGCACACAATGACTACCGAACCTGAACTGCTTGTGGTTTTTTTCGACTTCTGGGTTCAGTCCGTTAAAAATAATGATATACGGGAAATAATAGTCAGGCGGTTTGAAGGATTTCGCGGCTACCTGTCGCAGGTGGTGTCGGAAGGGATAGAAAATGGAGAGTTCGGCGCTGAAAAGTCTCACATGATTCCACCTTTGATGCTGAGCCTGCTGGAGGGAGCTTCTTTACAGCTAATATCCGATCCGGAAGCGTTTAACTTTGACCTTTACCAGTTTATGGCGCTTGAGATGATTACCCACCTTGCATGTGGAGGCAGTTATGGCGGAGCCGCTAAATCTAAATTTAGTTAGTTATTGAATGGTTGCCGGCAGTTGTGCCGGCATATTATCTGCGCCGGTGCGGCACTAGTCGGTAAGGATGTAACGGAACGGGTTTACCGGCACGCCGTTTAGCATAACTTCATAGTGGAGATGCGGCCCCGTACTGCGTCCGGTGCTGCCGATTTTCGCGATGGGCTGTCCGCGCTTTACGCGGTCGCCGCGCTTAACCAGGTTTATCGAGTTATGACCGTAACGGGTTATAACTCCATATCCGTGATCGATTTCTATCATGTTGCCGTAGCCGGCGTCCCGCGTTGCTTCAACCACCACTCCGTTTGCCGGTGCAATGATCAACGCATTGATATGCGTGGCAATGTCGATACCCTCATGCAGTTCGCGCAGGTTTGTAAACGGCGATGTGCGGTATCCGAAGCCGCTTGTCACCCAGCCCTTCGTAGGCCAGATGGATGGTGTTGATGTGAGCAGTGACGACTGGTCCTTGAAAAACGCGTCGAGTTCATGGAGGCTTATCTCCTGCTTCCTGGATTTTTCGACAAAATGATTCAGATCCTCGTTAAGTTGTTGTAGAGCACCTGCAGTATACTGGTCGTCGCTTTCCCTGAAGGCATTTAATTGGCTTTCATTCGGCCCGCCGACACCGAATTTGTCCGTCGTCTCAGCAACGGTGTCGAGGGCGGTTATGATTCTAAGTTTTTTATCGAATTTTTCAAGGCGGGCAAGCTGGTTCTGGAACTCTTCCATCCGAAGAGCGAACCGTTGTATGTCGCGTTTTTGACGGAGCGATACCTGCCGCAACTCTTCCAATTCGCCCTTCTGTAACTGCATTGAGAGCAGGTTGTATGAAAAATACCCGAAGCCTGTCGCGCCCGCCAGTAAAAGGAACAGGCCCAATCTGACGATGTTTCGAGGAATGCTGAAGCGGGACATTTTGCCCGCCATGTCGGCCATTAATATGAAGGTGATTTTTTCAGCGAATAGTCGTTTAAACATCCTCATATACGCCGTTTTTCCCCCAACCCAATTAAAAAGGCAATAAGATCCTTTTCTCTATAATTCAGATGGAGAAGCTATCACTTTTCCAACACTATAGTCAACACTTCTTATTATACTAACAGATTTTATTGGAAAATCCGAACCGGGCGCAAAAACGATTCAAATAACAAGGTTTCCATTAAAGTCAGCGGGTAGCGCTTTGCCGCTCAGACATTAGAGAGATTACAGTATCTTCGAGGATCATCCAGCCGTCCAATGACGAACTTTTCATTTTGATATCGGCGGAGGAAAGAGTGTGTATAATCCACTTTAGTTTTGCCAGACTGAAATTTTTTACCTGTTTCGGATATTCATCAAAATAATATGGATTTACGCCGCAACGGCGAGCCAGTTCATCTTGTGAAAGGTTTTGTCCGCTTAACGATTTAAGCATAAGCAATATTCGAAACTGTCTTGCAATCAGTGCCATAACCATTTGTAAATTTTCGCCTTGATTTTTAAGCATTTTCAGCAGCAACAACGATTCGTCTACGTTGCCCGAAGCGATAGCTTTTGTGAGGTTGAATACGGATTCGGTACGAGGCGCGTTCATGCATTCCTCCAGGTCTGACAGAGAAACTTTTTTTCGTCCGCCCAGGTAAACTTCCAGCTTTTGAAATTCGGATTCAAGCTGACGACAACTATGCTCAAAATTTTCCATTATCCATTTACTGGATTCGCTGTCAAACTGAAGACCGGATTCGCGTAGGATTTCCGTTACAAGCTGTTTTTGATTTTTTGTCTCAAAATTTACAGTTTCCGCCGCCGCCGCCAGCTTTTTCCAGAACTTTTTGCGCATATCGGCTTTTTTCGCGATAAGCAATAAAACAAC
>JBHHVT010000150.1:0-5683 GCA_046754425.1 Nitrospinota bacterium
GGATAGGGCTGGGGCCGTGCTTCACGATTGCCTCCTTGTGCGCGCGGGTGGGGTAGCCCTTGTGCCTGTCGAACCCATACTGCGGGTATCTGCGGTGGAAACCGCGCATAATTTTATCCCGCGTGACTTTTGCAATGACGGAAGCGGCGGAGATTACCGCTATCTTCCGGTCCCCCTGCGCAACTGCCTCCTGCTTGAGCGGCAGGTCGGTCGTAAACTGCCCGTCTATAAGCAGTTTTTCCGGCGTACGGTCAAGACGCAGTACGGCTTTTTTCATCGCCAGCAGGGAGGCTCTCAGGATGTTTATCCTGTCGATTTCGCCCTGCCTGACGACGCCTATTCCCACATCCGCGCCGCTTTCCATCAGCCAGTCGTAAAGTTTTTCTCTTTGGCGTTCCGTCAGCAGTTTGGAATCCTTAAACGGAATCGGCGGCGCGGCCGAGTTCAGGATCAGAGCCGCCGCGACAACCGGACCGGCAAGCGGCCCGCGGCCCGCCTCATCGACTCCCGCTATCAGTTCCACTTTGATCGTCGGTTTTATGTTTAAGAAAACCTTTCGGCGGTTTGTCCAGATACGCGTACTCCTTCTGGAGATTCGCTATCGCGGCCATAACTTCGGCCACTATCTCCTTGGCGAGTTTTTTGTCGTACGGCCGGTCGAAATATTTCCGGAGGTCGAGCGGTTTCCCGTACACCGCCCAAAGCGGCAGGAAGAGGTTGGGGAACCACGCCCCCGGCGTCATGCAGTAGCGCGTGTTGAACACCGCCACGGGGACCACCGTAGTTCTTGAATCATAGATTATTTTACCGACGGCGGCCCTTCCCTCGTGCAGTCGGCCGTCTTTTGAGCGGGTGCCTTCCGGATAGATAATTACAACGTCATTATTTGCCAGTTCGGCAATTCTTTTCATAACCGCGTGGTCGAACCCTCCGCGCCTTACCGGTATTACACGCAGCGACTTGAAGAGCCAGGCAGCGGGCGGAAATTTGAACAGCTCCGCTTTTCCGGGGAACCAGTACCTGCGGGACGAAAAGCGGTCCACCGTCAGGTAGGGAACCATTTGAGTTTCCATCGCGGCAACGTGGTTCGAGGCTATAAGAACTCCGCCGCTTTTCGGTATGTTTTCCCGCCCGATGGCTTTCGCGCGGTAAATAACGTTGAAGAATATATCTCCGGCAAAGGCGGCGAGGCACCTTAAGACGTTAAGGGCAAGGTCAATCATCCCGCCCCTTCGGGTCGCGGTCCGGCCTTTTCAATTTTTTAAGCGGATTTACCGGCGCTGTTTGCGGCGGACTTTTTTTGTGAACCCTTTCCATTTCCACGGGAGCTTTTTTCAACTTTTTTAGCCGCTTCCATTTTCTCATAGGCTTCGTAAAGTTTTTCGTTGACGAACAGTTCGAAGACATCATGGTCGATTTTGTTTTTGTCCACTTCGGATTTCAGTATCTGGAGCACCTTGTCTATCGGGAGCGCCTTTTTGTAGGGACGGTCGGAGGCTGTGAGCGCTTCGTAGAAGTCCACCAGTGCAAGGATGCGCGCTTCCAGCGGTATTTCGTCGCCTTTAAGGCCTTTCGGATAACCGCTTCCGTCTATCGCTTCGTGATGGCCGCCAGCGAATCTTGGTACGTTTTTCAGCTTGTTGGTGAACGGGATATTGTCCAGCATCCGTATCGAAAGCGCCGCATGGTCCTGCATGATCTTCCGTTCGGAATCGAGCAGCGTTCCCTTTTTGATAAGGAGATTTTGCAGTTCGTCGTCGTTGAGATAGTGCTGGTACCGGCCGTTTACTTTAAATGTTTTTTGCGCGATGGTTTTGATCCGCTCCACGCGGTCGTCGTCCATAAACTCCCCGCCCGAGTTCGACGATATCAACAGCTCCAGATCATCCCCGATACGACCGATTCTCTCCTCCGCCCTTTTTTCCTCTTCATCGATTATTTTCGCCGCGACTCCTTTTTTCAGCATATCGATTTTCTGCAGGAGCCACTCGTTCCTCTCCGACGCCTCAATCAGCATGAACCTGGTTTTCAGCATCTCCACTCTGTCGAAAATGGTCTGGAGCTTGGTGGCCTTGTCCACTATATGAACGGGTGTCGTGATTTTACCTAAATCGTGCATCCATCCCGAAATTTTTCAGTCCGAACACCCCTTTTTTCTGTTTGTTAATCGTATGGCACATCAGAACGCCCAGCTCGGCGACGCGCTTGATATGGCCGGCTGTGTAGGGGGAGCGTTCGTCGATCGCGGTCGCCATGACTTCGACGATGGAATCAATCATGTGCTCCAGGTCTTTAATCAGGTTCGCGTTGGTTATCGCAACGGCGGCTTGTGAGGCAAGCGACATGGTGAGGCTTTCAAAATCCCTGGAAAAAGGTATTACTTCGCCGGTCTTCGGGTCCTTCGCGTTAAGAAGCTGGAGCACTCCTATAATTACGTCCTCGTGGTCTTTTAGCGGAACCACCAGCATGGATTTTGAGCGGTAGCCGGTCTGCTCGTCGTATTTGCGGGGGCCGGTAAAATCGAATAGTTCCGATTCGTAAACATCGGGGATGTTGACCGGCTTCCCAGTAATCGCCGCGTAGCCGGAGACGTTGGATTTTTTTATTTCAACAGGCTTTAATCCCTTGCTCTTATCCATCCCCTCTATATCCTTGCCGGCCATCCTTACGCCCAGGGTCTCGTTTTGAATCACCTTGAACTTCAAAAGGTCTTTTTCCAGCATATAGAGGGTCCCTGCGTCGGCTATTGTGAACCGCCTCGCCTCGTCCATTATCATCTCGAGCAGTTTGTCCTGATCGTGCTCCGCGGAAAGCGCTATTCCTATATCGGCAAGCCGCTCAATCTGCTGGGTAAGGTGTCTGGCGTAATCGCTTATCTCCTTTTCCAGAAGGCCGAGGAGATTTCGGAGCCTGTAGTCCTGCTTAAGGCCGGGTTTGCTTTCGTTCTCTTTCTTTTCTCTCATAGGATATTGGGAGCTGATTTACACTATATTATACAAGAGAGCTTTTTTTTGCATCCCCCGGTTTTAAAAGGATATTCTATCGTTGCTTCCTCTAGCCGCGGGAGCGCTTTCAAAGCCCGGCTTCCTGACCGGCGTCGGTGAGCGCCGCTATGCCCGGTAGTGTATTTCCCTCCAACAGCTCCAAAAACGCGCCGCCCCCCGTGGATATAAAAGAGATGCTGCCTGTCGCGCCGGCCTTGTGGACGGCCACGTCGGTATCTCCGCCGCCGACAATCGTAAGCGCGTAGGCGTTTGCGACCGCGTCTACCATGGCCATCGTGCCGCGGGAAAAAATATCCATTTCAAAAACGCCCATTGGGCCGTTCCATATTACCGTCTTCGCGTCCTGCAGAGCTTCCCTGAACAGCGTGACGCTGGCGGGGCCTATGTCCGGCGCCGTCCAGTCCGCCGGTATCTCCTGCGCGGGCACCACTTTCGTCTGGGCCCTCGGGTCCAGCCTTTCCGCAACGAGGAAATCGACGGGCAGGTAAAACTTCACCCCTTTCTCCCGCGCCTTTTTCATGATTTCGGCAACCGTATCGACGAACTTTTCTTCCAGTATGTTTTTGCCCACTTCATAACCTCTCGCTTTCAGGAAAGTGAAAGCCAGCCCGCCGCCTACTATCAGCTTGTCCACCTTGTCTATGAGGTTTAACAGCAGTTTGATTTTCGTTGACGCCTTCGCGCCTCCCACAATCGCGACTACCGGGTGCATCGGCGATGCGACGGCTCGGTTAAAATAGTCGATCTCCTTTTTCATCAGGTATCCGCATACGGAGCGGTCGATGAAATGCGTTATCCCCTCAGTGGACGCGTGCGCCCGGTGTGCGGTGGCAAAGGCGTCGTTTATGTAAACGTCCGCAAGCGACGCCAGCTTTTTTGCGAACTCCTTGTCGTTATTGGTCTCTTCCGCGTGAAAGCGCAGGTTTTCCAAAAGGAGTACGTCTCCGTTTTTCATGGAAGCGACGGCCTTCTCGGTCGTTTCGCCTATACAGTCCTCGGCAAAAAGAACTTCGTGGTTCAAAAGCCTCGCAAGCCTGCCCTGAACCAGTTGAAGGCTTAAGTCCGGACTCCTTTTACCTTTCGGCCTGCCGAGGTGGGACATCAGGATCACCTTCGCGCCGCGGTCTATCAGGTCGTTTATGGTCGGCAGGCACTCGCGTATTCTTTTATCGTCGGTAATTTTCTTGAATTCATCCAGCGGCACGTTGAAATCGACCCGCACCAGACATCGTTTGCCCGCGACGTCGACATCGCTTACGCAGAGTTTTTCTTTCATGCTCCCTTGCCGGAGACGAACTTTACCAGGTCAATCACCCTGTTCGAATATGCCCATTCATTGTCGTACCACGAAATGACCTTTACAAGCGTTTTGTCGACAACCTTTGTGGAAAGGCAGTCCACTATGCTGGACGCCTCGTTGCCGGCGAAGTCCTTCGATACCAGCGGCAGTTCGGTGCAAGCGAGGATCGATTTAAGCTCTCCTTCCGCTGCGTCTTTCATGGCTTTGTTGACCTCTTCGGCGGTTGTTTCCTTTTCCACCGTGCATACCAGATCGATAACGGAAACGTTCGGTGTCGGCACCCGTATCGCCATACCGTCCAGTTTTCCCTTCACTTCGGGCAGTACCAGTCCCACCGCTTTCGCCGCGCCGGTGGTGGTCGGTATTATTGATAGGGCCGCCGCGCGCGCGCGCCGTAAATCCTTGTGCGGAAGATCCAGCACCTTCTGGTCGTTCGTGTAGCTGTGGATCGTCGTCATCTGCCCGGAGACGAAGCCGAAGTTTTCGATGATAACCTTCACGACCGGCGCGAGGCAGTTTGTCGTGCACGAAGCGTTTGAGATGATGTTGTGTTTCGCGCCGTCGTATTTATCTTCGTTGACGCCCAGGACGATGGTAATGTCTTCGTCCTTGGCGGGCGCGGAGATTATTACCTTTTTGGCTCCGGCGTCCAGATGTTTTTGCGCGCCTTCCCTTTTTGTGAAAAGGCCGGTGGACTCTATAACGATGTCCGCGCCCAGTTCCTTCCACGGCAGGTTTGCCGGCTCCCGTTCGCTTAGCACCTTAACGCCGCGGCCGGCCGCGTTTATCGCGTTGCCGTCGGTCGTGACTTCATCCTCAAGGTTGCCAAGGACGGAGTCGTACTTGAGCAGGTGCGCCAGGGTCGCGGGGTCGGTGATGTCGTTAACCGCGAGAAAATTAATCTCCTTGTCGTGAAGCGCGGCGCGGAAAATGTTGCGTCCGATACGTCCGAATCCGTTGATAGCTACATTGATTGCCATTTGTTCTCCTCAACTAATAGGAATAATTCGCAGGGTTTGTCGTACGACACGCCGTTAGCTTGTATTTTTGTTATAATCCCGCTTGCTCTTGCAAGTCAAGTATATACTTCCACATTGAGGGTGGAATTATCGACCGGTTGCCGAGTTTAATTTCATTATATAAACTCACAGTCAATAAAGTTTTTAATTAAGGGGTACGGAGAAGTTACCGTGTGGAAAACTGTTCTGGTTACGGCTTTGGTTCCCGTTGCGCTGTTAGCGGCGTGCGGCGGAGGCGGCGGGGGAAGTGCCAATAGCGGTGGCGGCGGCATCGGCGGAGGAAGCTGCACGGCAATGTTTCCGCCGTTTGTAACTAACGCGAGCGAATGCTGGGAGTACTCCACGGATGAATCAAATGC
>JBHHVT010000151.1:0-5627 GCA_046754425.1 Nitrospinota bacterium
CTAATGGTTTTATTATGTCAGTATAAAGGTTTTCATTTTTACTGATGAGATACCAGAAGTTTTGTCCTACCACCTTTAGATAACCTCTGACAATACTAGTTTTTGTCTTGCCGTAACATATACCTAAAACAGGTTGGACATCCAGAGTATTTTTTGATTGCTTTAATACTTTTAAGGCGGTTTTAAAATTTTCTTCCTGTTTACCTTGTTGACCACTGTTACCCCAATTGGGGCCAGATTTAATTGAAATTAAAAAATGAGTTTTTTTAACCTTAAATTCCAAATCTATCCCGGTTGCCGCAGATTTCCTTCCATGAACTGTCTTTTGCGCTATGAAAATTGCCAGCTCTTCTAAAAAATCACCGAAAATTTTCTCTTCTGACGAGGATAAATGTGCATCTAAAAGCTCTTTTATTAAATCGGAAGCTATATTTATATTTTTTGCTTTAAACAGATAAGGATTTTTATTTTTTAAAATTCGTTTTAGGTTTAACTCAGTGAGAGATTTCTTTTTGTTTTGATGAAAAATAGCGATATTAGAGCTTACAAATTCCTTTACTTCGTTTATATCCAGTTCCTTCATATGGCCAACAGCCTACCAAATTTTTTTTCAATCTCTTTTTCGGCAAGCTCACAATAATTGCTATCTTTATCAATGCCAACATATCGACGTCCTAATGATATTGCGGCTATAGCAGTTGATCCGGAACCAATAAACGGGTCGAGCACAATATTATTTTCTTTTGTAAATAATTTAATGAACCATTGTGGCAAAGCTAACGGAAATGTAGCGCTGTGGTTTTTATTGGAACATTCAGTCGCTAAATGCAATACATTTGTTGGGTAGGCCATTTCCTTGCCGATCCAGTTTGAGATGTTTTTCCCGAAACCGCTTTTAACCTTTGATTCATCGCGTTTTTTGTCTGTTACGCTTAATTTTTTGAGTCTGGTTTTTGCCCAACCTCCCATTGGTACCATGACCTTTTCTTGATACATGTCGAACTTTTTTTCTTTATTAAATTGGAGGCACCTTTCCCATGCATCTCTAAATCTGTTTGGCCATTTCCCCGGATAGCAATTTCTCTTATGCCAGATAAATTCTTCGGTCCATAGCCAACCTTGCTTTTTCATTTCTAAAATCAATTCGATTACATAAGTGTGCCTTTCACCGTTAACTGCCTTTTCCTTGATATTTAAGACAAATGTTCCGGATGGTTTTAGAACTCTCAAAAATTGTTCGGATTTTGGAAGAAACCATTCAACGTATTTATCCGGGTGTATTCCTCCGTAAGTATTTTTCCTTTTATCTGCGTAAGGGGGGGATGTGATAATAAGATCAACACAATTATCGGGAAATGTTTTTAATACCTCCTCGCAATCACCGCAAGTTATTTTATTTATATGCGGAATCGCCCCTTTTTTCTTTATTGATAACCTCATTTTCCTCATAATTCTAGGATATATGATTCATTTTAGCTATTTTAAAAAAGTGTATTTCTAAAACAATGAAAAGTAAGGTTGTAAACAATCCTTTGCGCAACGTGAAGATGGCGCTGGAGTACGACGGGACCAACTACTGCGGGTTCCAGACGCAGAAAAACGGCGTGACCATACAGTCGGTTTTGGAAAAATCGTTCGCGAAGATTTTGGGCAAAAGGATTCCGATAATCGCGTCGGGCAGGACGGACGCGGGCGTCCATGCGGTCGGGCACGTGTTCAACATAAAGGCGGAGTTCCCGATGGACGACGGTCAGCTCCTGATGGGGATAAACTCAATCCTGCCGAACGACATCGCGGTAAAAAGCGTAAAGACGGTGGATAAAAGTTTCCACGCGCGCAAGGACGCGCGATGGAAAAAGTACCGATACGTAATCATCAACAGCAAAGTGCCGTCGCCGCTGCAGGCGCGCACGTCGTGGCGGGTGCCCATGCCGCTGGACGTAAAATCGATGCGGGAAGCGGCAACGTGTCTAGTCGGCGAACACGATTTTTTCTCGTTCATGGGAAAAAGGAGTTCTGTAAAGACCACCGTTAGGAATATAATCTCCCTCACGGTTAAAAAAACGGGAGAAAGGCTGGTCGTGGAGATTGTCGCAAACGGGTTTTTAAAGTACATGGTGCGGATAATCGTCGGTACGCTGGTTGAAGTTGGGAAAGGAAACCTTACATCCGCCGACGTGAAAAAAATCCTTAAGGCCAAAAACCGGAATGTTGCCGGACCCACCGCGCCGCCGCACGGCCTGTGCCTTATCGAAGTGAGTTACGAGTAATGCCAGGGAAAACCCCTCCGCCGCTTACACGGCACCTCCCCTTGAAAAGGGGAGGACAACTGTGTGCCGTCGTCACTGAAAAAGTTGGTTTTGAAAATAATCCTCCCCTTGCCGGAAGAGACACAAGGGGAGGTGGAGCTCTTTGGTGCGAGGTTGCATCCTTCGAGAGCCTCAGGATGACACCCTTGCCATGATACATCCGTCGAAAGAGGAGTTCATCGAGCTTGCAAAAAAGGGAAACCTCATTCCTGTGTACCACGACTTACTTGCCGATCTCCTGACGCCGGTAGCGGCATTCATGAAAATGGCCGACAACTCGAAGTATGGGTTCCTTCTGGAGAGCGTCGAGGGCGGCGAGAAGCTGGCACGGTATACTTTTTTGGGCGCCGACCCGGAGCTTGTCGTAAAAACATCCGGCGATACAGTCACGCGCATTACCCCCGGCGGGAGCGAAGAGTCGAAGATTGAAGGCGACCCGCTTGCCGAGTTGAAGCGGATAATGTCGTCATACAAACCTGTTACGGTTCCCGGCCTGCCGCCGTTTTACGGAGGGGCGGTGGGTGTTATCGGTTACGACTGTGTGCGGTTTTTTGAAAAACTGCCGGAGCATTCCGTAAAGGACAGCGATATGCCGGAGACGGTTTTCATGATTACGGATACGCTCTTGGTGTTTGATAACATAGCGCAGACACTAAAGATAATTGTAAATTCCCACGTGGACGGCGACCCGGCCGAGGCGTACGAAACCGCGGTCTCAAAGATACGCAGGGTGCTGGAACGGCTTGAACAGCCGCTGAAAAAAACGGAGTCCGTGGCGCGGTCGGGTGAAACGCGCTTTAAATCCAACATCGAAAAAGAAGATTTCAAAAAAGCCGTTTTGCGGTGCAAGGAGTACATAAAAGAGGGCGACATTTTCCAGGTTGTGCTGGCGCAACGGCTCGCGATAGAGCTGGAGGTGCCCGCGTTCGACGTTTACCGCGCGCTAAGGACGGTAAACCCGTCGCCGTACATGTACTATCTGCGTCTTGACGACTGGGAGGTGGTCGGCGCGTCGCCGGAAATTCTAAGCGGCCTCAAGGGTGATGTAGCGACGGTCCGTCCCATCGCTGGTACGCGTCCCAGGGGCGGCAGCGAGAGGGAGGATGCCGTGCTGGAGAAAGAACTTCTCAGCGACGATAAAGAGCTTGCGGAACACGTCATGCTCGTGGACCTCGGCAGGAACGACCTGGGGCGCGTAAGCGAAGGCGGCAGCGTGAGCGTAACGGAATTTAAAATCATTGAGCGGTACTCGCACGTTATGCACATAGTCTCCAACGTGGAGGGCAGGCTTAAAAAGGGCAAGGACTGTTTCGACGTGCTGCGCGCCACTTTTCCGGCGGGCACACTTTCGGGCGCGCCGAAGATACGTGCGATGGAGATTATCGACGAACTGGAGCCGACCAGGCGCGGCTTGTATGGAGGGGCGGTCGGCTATTTCGGATTCAACGGCAACATGGATACGGCTATCGCCATCCGCACGCTAGCGATCAATAAAGGCAGAGCCTACCTCGGCATCGGCGCGGGGATCGTGGCGGACTCGGATCCAGAACGGGAGTGGGAAGAGACGATGAACAAGGGACGGGCGCTTCTGCGCGCCATCGATATCGCACGACACTTACTTTAAGGCGGTTACATGTTCCAGCGCAGGATACCGGCGGTAACTATCGCCGAGACGGAGAGAACCGTAAGAATGAGCCAGAAGGTTCTACTAACCGTCCCCTTGTTCGTAATCAACAGCAGGATAGATAAATGCAGTGTAACAATGACAAACCCGATTTTCAGATATACGGCGTACAAACCGACAGGCGTGAATTCCGGCCACTCGCCGTAAATTTTTATGCTAGCCAGAAGAAACAGGCCGCCTGTAATTCCCTGTAACAGCCAGACCGCCACCAGAAGCCACAGTGTGCCTTGCAGACGGGAATTATTTGGTTTGTAGATAAGCCAGAACAGCGGCGCGCCAACCGCCATGGCTCCTCCAAGATTGTGGGTAATTTGAATAAGGGAAAATACTAGCTGTTCCGTCCTCACTGTTACGGGATTGTCACAGTAACGGATACTTCCACTCCCGTCGGAGAGTGGGTGGAATTAACCAATTTCATCGATATTCTACGATGGCCCTGAGCAAGCTTACCAAGATCGAACGATCCTTTTTTTACACGCGTCATACCGATGTTTTCACCGTCAACGTAAAAATGCACGTGATTTCCCCTTTCGCCTTTTGCCATTTTGTATTTGACGATAACGGACTTATTGAAAGGAAGTTCATCCCCGTCCTTCGGCGAAAGAATGGTTACAAAACCACCGTATTTGCCTTTAAACGTTACGCCTTCATCAGCGGCGGCCGGGGAAACCGTACCAGTGGCCGCTAAAAAAAATGTAAATATCAATAATATGCCGATAAACCTGGAAACCTTGCCCATATTGAGTTCTCCTTTAATGCCTAAATCGAATCTTTTCAAATCTGTACTCCACTCTACATTCTATAACATTATCAAACTTAAAGTTTTAAAAAATATCAATGATTTTTGGGCGCCGGAGGTTATTGCAGATGGTTGAGCCGCGGATGTCCCGCGTGAGGCAGGTGCGTCGGGATAAGGTCGCGCGTGCGGAAAAGTCAAGCGGCCGTCCGCCGCAACAGCTGGCTAACTGCCGGAACTAGATAGACCACCTATTTTTCCGGGAAAACCGGTAACGCTGGACTGGCTTATCCCGCTTTTTGGACCTGGCCCACGAATATAACCTTCGGGAAGTCCCTGTTCAACTCCTTGCTGTGGAAGTTGCTCATCGTCACGCCCGCCGGGAAGCGGACCTGATCTCCCACGTTAACTTCCAGTTTCGGCGCCGCCAGCCAAACCGTGTCGTTTCCCTGAGTGACGCGCAGGTATGTGTAGATACTCGTCTGCAAAACTTCCTTCACGACGTTACCGCCGCTTTGCGAGTTTGACTGTTGTTGGGACTGCGAACCGCCGGCGGTTTCCACTTTTTGGACCTGGCCCACGAATATAACCTTCGGGAAGTCCCTGTTCAACTCCTTGCTGTGGAAGTTGCTCATCGTCACGCCCGCCGGGAAGCGGACCTGATCTCCCACGTTAACTTCCAGTTTCGGCGCCGCCAGCCAAACCGTGTCGTTTCCCTGAGTGACGCGCAGGTATGTGTAGATACTCGTCTGCAAAACTTCCTTCACGACGTTACCGCCGCTTTGCGGTTTTGCCTGCTGTTGGGACTGCGAACCGCCCGCTGTTCCCTCTTTTCGTATTTCGCCGACAAAAATAACTTCACGGAAATTACGATTCAGCTCACTGCTATGGAAGTTCG
>JBHHVT010000152.1:0-5592 GCA_046754425.1 Nitrospinota bacterium
AGGTTCAAATCCTGCCGGGCGCGCCACCACCCAGCGGGTAGAGGCGACTTGCTAGCGGATGGCCGCGAGAGCCTTATCGTAATCGGGTTCTTCGGTAACCTCGCCTACCAGTTGCGTATAAACAACCTTGTTGTCCGCGTCCAGAACAACGACCGCCCTGTGGCATAATCCGGCAAGCGGACTGTCGTTCAGTTCCACGCCGTAATCTTTGGCAAACGAACTCCTGAACGTTGATGAGGTTATAGCGGTTTCTATACCCTCGGCACCACAGAAACGTTTTTGGGCAAACGGCAGGTCTGCGGAAATATTAATTATAACGCCGCCTTCAACTTTTCCGGCCTCTTCGTTAAACTTCCGCACGGAATTTGCGCATACAGGCGTATCGAGGCTGGGAAATATGTTAAGAATCTTTTTCTTGCCGGCGAAGTCCGCGAGGCTGATTTCTGAAAGATCGGTCTTGACCAGCTTAAACTCAGGCGCTGTCGAGCCTACGGAGGGCAGGTCACCACATGTTGATGCCGGGCTGCCCTTGAATGTTATCGACGCCATTATTTTACTCCTTCTACTGTTGTTGTGTATTGGTACACATGGTTTTTCAGAGATAAAAAAATACACTTTTATTGCTCGGATTGTATATGTAATAAATTACAGCCCAAACCTGATGGGCGGCGCGAACAGACGGCGAGACTTTCGGTTACCGGACTCGGCGTAAGGTGGTATGCTCTTTTAACCGAACAAAAGCGGTATTAAAGGGGGGCAGACATGGCGAGTAAATTTCTATCTTCCATAAGCTCAATCGCGCTTATTTCACTGGCGCTCGCGGTTATCGGTTTTTCATGCAGTGATAAAACCCGGACCGCTGAAAAAAAAGCGGCCGGACCGGAAAAGGTTTTTGCCGTGGGATCGCAGTGGTACGGGCATATCCCGGTCTGGGTCGGCATGGAAAGGGGCATTTTCAAGGAGGCCGGTTTCGAGGTCGAATGGAGGTTCATCGGAAAGAGCATGGACAGGCTTAACGCCATCTCCTCCGGCGAGGCCCAGTTTGCAAGCCTCGGCGAGATAGCGATGCTAAGCGCCATGGCACACGGCAACAATCGTTTCTACTGGGTGGGAAACCAGGATATAGCCCCCGGCTTCGAAGGATTGGTGGCCGCACCCGGCATTACATCTTTCGAACAGCTAAAGGGGAAACGGATCGGCTTTCCCTTCGGTTCGTCCGTGGACCTCACCTGCCGCATGCTTTTAAAGCAAAACGGCCTCGATCCGGTCAAGGACGTCAAGCTCGTGAACCTCGAGGTGGGTGACGTACCGGCGGTTTTCAAGGCCGGCAACATCAGCGCGGCACTCATCTGGGAGCCGGGGTTTTCACAACTGAAGGCAGTTGAAGGCGCTACCGTGCTGGGCATGGATACGGATACGGAGGTCTATAAAAAGTTCGGTACAATGACAGGACCGGATGTGCTTGTTATCAGCAAGCGTTGGGTCGATGCCGATTCTGAGCGGGCAAAAAGTTTCCTTGACGCGTATTTCAGCGCATTAGAATGGGTGAAGTATAACTTGGACGAAACGGTTAAGATAGTACAGGGCAAATATATCCAGCAGGACACGGAGTTGATACGCAAAAACCTTCAAAAGTTTATATGGTACGGCCTGCGGGAACAGCGGGACGTAATGAGCGAATCAGGAATTCTGGGGCAGGCGGACTACGTGGTCAAGATACTTCATGAGGAGATGCGCGCAATTCCCGAAAAACCTGATTTCCGTAAATGGATAAACCTGAACATCCTCCCGTTTGATCGGCATACACCGCAGTAAAGTTCCTTGAATAGTATCCGCTCATGGTAGACAGAGAGTTCGGCCTCTGGAGGGCCGCCGTCCTCGGTTCAGCGGGCCTGGTATTTTTCCTCGGCATATGGGAGCTGGTCGTCAGGGTCGGATTTATAGACCCGTTCTTTTTGCCGGCTCCCAGCAAGGTTGCTTCGCGCGCGCTTGAAATGACGACCGGTCCTCACGCGGTTTTGTGGCACGACATCAAGATGAGCGCCACGAGAGTTCTTACGGGATTTATCGCCAGCGTCGTCGTGGCGCTTCCATTAGGCATCATTCTTGGGATGAACTCGTTTTTACGCGCTGTTTGCAATCCCATCATTTCTTTCATCCGGCCGCTGCCGGCGCTTAGCTGGATACCGCTCTCCATGCTCTGGCTCGGCATTGACGAACAGCAAAAGTACGCGATTGTATTCATGGGTTGCTTTGCATCCGTCCTCGTATTTACGATTGAAGCCACCATGCGCGTTGACCCTCTCTTAAAATGGGCGGCAAGAAACCTCGGCGCCACGCGCAGACAGGTGATGACCCACGTGGTTCTGCCGGGCGCGCTGCCGGACATTATCAGCGGACTGAAGGTTGTCCTCGCCATTGCATGGACCTGTGTTATATCGGCTGAAATGGTCGGGGCAAACAGCGGTCTCGGATTCCGGATATGGACCGCAAAGGAATGGTCCGACACGGGACAGGTTCTGGTGGGAATGATAAGCATAAGCCTTACCGTCCTGGTCCTGGACATCATAACCCGCGGAATAGAAAATCTACTGCTTCCATGGCGGAAAAAGGAGACGAGAAAATAACCGACGTATTGATACGGCTTGAAAATGTAAGCAAAACGTTTGCGCGCCGCGGGGAGGAAGTTACCGCCGTAAAGGACTGCTCCTTTACCGTTAGAAAAGGCGAGGTACTGACGCTGGTCGGCGCTTCCGGCTGCGGCAAGACTACAATCCTCAATATGATAGCGGGGTTCACCCCTCCCAGCTCCGGCGCTATTTTTTTGGATGACGCCCCCATCACCGGCGTGGAGCCGCGCTGTGGAATGATTTTTCAAAGTTACGAATTATTCCCGTGGCTAACCGTACGCGGTAACGTGGAGTTCGGCCCAAAGTTAAACGGCGTACCCAAGACGGAACGGCGCGATCTGGCCCAGGAGTATATAAAGATGGTGGGGCTCGAAGGTTTCGAGGACGCCTATCCGGGCGAACTTTCTGGCGGCATGCGGCAGAGGGTGGCGCTTAGCAGGGCGATGGCAAACAAGCCCGAAGTTCTGCTGTGCGACGAACCGTTCGCCGCGCTTGACGCGATGACGCGGCAGGTCATGCAGCAGGAGCTTTTGCGCATCGTCCGGCAGTCCGGCCAGACGGTTCTGTTTATCACACACTCGATAGACGAGGCGATTATCCTTAGCGATCGCGTGATAGTAATGTCCGCCAGACCCGGCAGGGTGAAGGCGTTTTACGATATAGAACTGCCGCGTCCCCGGACGGTCGAGATGCAGCTCATTGAGCAGTACATGGAATATAAACGTAAAATATGGTCGCTTGTCGAGGAGGAGGTCATGGCCTCGATAGGCCAAAGATAAACTGAGGTTTAAATAGTCCGGCCCTCACAAGCTCGAAACCTGCCGTTAGCGCCGTTGATTCAGCTAATCTGGTAATCTATTTTCGTCTTCTTTAGATCCGGTTTCTTGACCGATTAACGCCTGTAACTCCCCTCAATATAAAGGGCTATGCTCCACAACCGCCTAATAACCTTGTTTTAGACAACAGCGATCGCTGTTTATAAAGGAATTGTCTTGCAGTATAATGGCCTCTCATTCTTTTGGGACAGTAAGCGTTGCACGGCGTAGCGATCTGTTTTAATCGACGGAAGTTAAGGGAGGGCGTTAATGGCAACAGGCAGGCATGATGACGAAAGCCGTCCCGAAAAAAGCGAGCACACCTTCCACCTGCCGGTGATGGGAACCGGCTTTACCATAGATACGGCCCTGCGCGTTGCCAAGTACGGCATATCGTCCGTGATGGCGCTGGGTGACGACATTCTTATAGAGCAGATGCGAAAATTCCACTGCGAAAAGACAGGGGAGCTTTATGAAGAAATATCCGTCAAGGAAGATGATTACCGCGCGCGACGGATAACGGCATACCTTAACATGATCGACCGGCAGGTTAAAAAACAGGTGGAAGAGCTTCAAGCGTCTCCATTCGAGCCGGAAAGCGAAATTACGCGCTATTACAACATGCTGCCGGAAACGGACAGCAAAAAACTCTATCGCAGGATGCTAGCGGCCAGTGATAGCGAGGAAAAAAGGAACCTGCAACGGCGGCTCCGAAAACTTGCGGTTCCGGGTTCGATTGACGTCAACATAATGACAAAGATAAACCGCACTCGTTACCACGATGGCCGAAAACTTCCGCAAGAGGCGGCAGACGCCCTTACGGCGCTCCGCGGATTCGCCTCCAGCACGCTCCACGCGTCAATCGTATTTTCGGCAGGAATGAATATGCCGCTGTATAGCCATGTCGCCAAGTTCGATGATTTTTTCCCGGATGAAAACGGAACATTGAAGAAAAAAATCACCCTCAAGGTAAGCGACTACCGGTCCGCGATGATTCAGGGAAAGATGCTGGCCAAGCGGGGACTATGGATTTCCGAGTTTCGTATAGAATCCGGACTGAACTGCGGCGGCCATGCGTTCGCTACAAAAGGGTACCTGTTGGGCCCGATCCTAGAGGAATTCAAACAGCAAAGGAAGGAACTTGTCGACTTTCTCCACTCGATTTATTGCAAGGCTCTTTCCGCGGCCGGCAGAGCGATGCCGGCCAATCCACACGAGACTAGAATAACGGTACAGGGCGGCATCGGAACCGCAAGCGAAAACGAATTTCTGCTCCGGCATTACGAAGCGGACAGCACTGGCTGGGCTACTCCCTTCCTGCTCGTACCCGAAGTAACAAACCTGGACGACGAAAACCGCAAAAGGTTGATAACCGCTACGGATAAGGATGTGAAACTTTCCGACAGCTCGCCTTTGGGCATACCGTTTTGGAACCTGCAGACATCACTCAGCGAGGAAAACCGACGGCGCAGGATCAGCGAAGGAAAACCCGGAAGCCCCTGCCCGAAGGAGTACCTGGAGCTTTATAACACGGAGTTCACAGAAAAGCCGATTTGCGTTGCATCGCGTAATTACGAAAAACGCAAGTTGAACCAGTTGGCGCGGGAAAACCTTCCGCCGGAACAGTTGGAGGCCGCAAAAGAATTGGTGGTGGCCAAATCCTGCCTCTGCGTCGACCTCGCCGCCACTGTTACACTGCAAAATGGGATAGAACCGGAGTCGACTCCCGCCGTATGCAGCGGACCGAATATCGTCAACTTCGCCAGGATAGCCACTCTGGAAGAGATGATCAGCCATATATATGGAAGAATATCTCTCCTGGCGGGCAAGGAAAGGCCGCATATGTTCATTAAAGAACTGACGCTTTACATGGACTACCTCCGGAACGAGGTGGAAAAATCTTCAAAAGGAATCATCAGCAACACGGAAAAATACCTCGACGAGTTCAGGGAAAACCTTATTAACGGAATAGAGTACTACCGCGAGCTTTCCGAACAGTTTGTCGAAGAAAAGAAAAAGAAATTCCTTAAGGAACTCAATAGCATCAGGGATGCGATTGGAGAAGTACAGCGTCCCAAACTTGAGACCATCTCCTAGCCCGGATTATTCATGAAATGTCCCCTCCTTTTCAAGGAGGGGAATTGAAG
>JBHHVT010000153.1:0-5589 GCA_046754425.1 Nitrospinota bacterium
GCGCGGTTTAGGTATGATATTATTTAACCAGAGAGGGGTGATTACGTGGAATACCAGACGTTGCCCGGAATCCTTGCCGAATCCGCCGCCAAGTATCCGAACAGAGAGGCGCTGGCCGAGAAAAAAGACGGAAGTTACAGGCCGGTAACCTACTCGCAGGCCCGGCAAGCTGTCACGACACTGGCCAGAGGTCTGTACAAACTGGGTATAAGACACTCGGATCGAGTCGCCATACTCCAGCCGAACGGCCCGAGGTGGATTATCTCGGACATGGCGATACTTACCCTGGGCGCGGTGGGCGTTCCACTGTACCCGTCCCTGACAGCGGAACAGATAGAAAAGATACTTGCAAACTCCGGCTCCAAGGCGATAATCCTTACCGGTTCCGACCAGCTTGAAAAGTTGAAAAAGATAATAGGCTCCCTTCCCGACATGACAATCGTGATTTCCAACGAACATCCGGCCGAATCTCTTCCGAATACGATAACCCTTATGTACGACTCCGTACTTCATCTGGCCGAAACCATGGACAAGCGCGAATCGGACGACTTCATCGAAAGCACAACAAAAACGGTTCGCGACGACCTGGCAAGCATCATCTACACATCCGGCACCACCGGAGACCCAAAAGGGGTAATGCTCACACACGGCAACTTCCTTTCAAACGTGGAGGCGACGCTGAGGGGCGTGGACCTCTACCCGACGGACAGGACGCTTTCGTTCCTGCCGCTGTCTCACGTTCTGGAACGTACGGCGGGTTACTACGGCCCGATGTCGGCGGGAGCGGCCATCTACTTCGCGGAAAACATGGAGACGATCCCGGAAAACCTGCTGGAAGTAAAGCCGGCCTTCGCCGTAAGCGTACCGAGGCTTTTCGAAAAGATGCACGCGCGGATAATGGAAAAAGTAAACGCGGCGCCTTCTAAAAAACAAAAACTCTTTCACTGGGCAAGGTCGGTGGGGGCAAAGGCGTACGATAAGCAGCATCCGGAACACGATTCCCTTTCCGTCAAAATACAGCTTATACCGGCAAAAAAACTGGTACATGAAAAACTGGCGGAACGTTTTGGCGGCAATATACGGTTTTTCGTTTCTGGCGGCGCGCCGCTGAACAAGGATATAGCCCGCTTTTTTCAGTCGCTCGGTATAAAGATACTGGAAGGTTACGGCCTTACCGAAACGTCTCCGATAATATCGTTCAATCCTCTGGATGATGTCAGGCCGGGTACGGTCGGCACCCTGCTGGATAACGTTCAGGTAAAGATAGCGGACGACGGCGAAATCCTCGTAAAGGGACCGAACGTCATGCGGGGATACTACAACGATCCGGAAGCGACGAAAGAGGTGATGGACGATGACGGATGGTTTCACACCGGCGATATCGGCAAACTTGACGGGGATGGATACCTTGCCATCACCGACCGTAAAAAGGAGATCATCGTCCTTTCCAGCGGCAAAAACATCGCGCCTCAGCCGATGGAACTGAAACTGCAGGCGGATGAGTTTATCAACCAGGCGATGATAATCGGCGACAAACGCAATTTCATCAGCGCGCTAATCGTACCGAACTTCGAGAAGCTGAAAGAGTACGCAAAAAGCCTTGGCTTTGATGCGGACGGCAGCGAAAGCCTGATTAACGATTCGAAGATAAACGAACTGCTAAGGGATAGAATAGAAAACGCGACAACGGAATTCGCAAGGTTCGAAAAGATAAAAAAGTTCACCCTCCTGCCGCGCGAGCTTACAGAGAAGGAAGGCGGGCTGACGCCTACGCTAAAGTTGAAACGCCGTGTGATTTTGCGCGAGTTCGCCGAACAGATAGAGAAGATGTACGCCGAAACTCCGCCTGAGAAATAGCAGGACGGGCCCCAGTGCAACGCCTTCCTGTCATCCTGAGGCTCTCGAAGGACGACAGGAATGGAAGTTCACCCTTCGACAAGCTCAGGGTGACAAAAGTGTCGTGATGAGCGCGAGTTTTGCGAACAGTCGAACAATGATGTCGCCCTTCGACCCTTCGGCAGGCTCAGGACAAGCAATCTCCCCACGCTTTCGCTCTGGACAAACTACCGGAGGGCGTGGAATTTATTTCACTGCCTTTTTCGAGATATCCTGTACGGTCGATTTGTTCAGAAGTTTTAAAAACTTCGGATTTGCGGTCAACGCGCCATAATTCCCGGAATTAATATTTTTCATCACTTCCGGGTCATTTAGGATGGCTTGAAAATCGGAGTCGCTTTGGAGGGTAATGATCATTTTCATTAACTCCGTGTCGCCCGCCATTTTTTTGGACATGGCGTCTACCGCTGAATGCAATTTATTTTTCTCTTTTCCCCCTCCCGCGGAACCAGCCGAACGTATGCTCCTGATTTTTGAATCAGAGATTTTTATCGTACCAAGAGATTTGGACTTGACTGTATATGTGCCGTTGCCAAGGGAAATGATTTCACCGGATACAACGGAACCATCTTTTAGTTCTATCTTTTTAACCTCACCCGCATGAACCTGTAAGGCAAAGGCGGATGTAATTATGAAAATGGTTATCGCGCCGTATCTAAAATATGTCCGCATCACAGCTTTATATTATAATTTGAATTCTGCTCAAGGCCTCAATAAAAATCTGATTGAATGGCTGCCCTTACAGGTATCGTAACGCGAGAATTATTATTGCGGCGGCGGCGAGCACTATTTCGAAGGTCATTAGCCAATGATGGCGCGCCGTTAAAATATCCAGCTCCCGGACGTTGGGCGAGCCGGACTCCGCCGCCATCGGGTCGTAATCGCCCACTATCGGCGCGCCTTTCAGCAGAGTATCCGGGTGCGGCGCTTTTTTTATCGCCTCAGTAAGGTCCGTTCCCGCGCGGTGCTTTTGGAAATGGTACCCGCCAATCCAGTGCGGCAGAACGGTTACGTTGTGAACCTTGCCTTTATATGCAATAAGACCGCCCCTTCTGCCAAGGCCGTTGTGCCTTTTAAGATCGGATGCGGAAAATTTTTCGTAAACGGAAAAACCGGACCGCTGGTAATCGCCGCCAAGTTCAGCCCTTGTCGCCAAAATCCGACGGTTCAATATCGAAAGTAGGTATTCGGAAACGACCAACAGCCCAAGAAAGACGAGAGCGCCAAGATACCAAAATAGACTCAACACCGATTTCCGTTAGACGAAAAACGCAGGATTGCCGCAAAAAAGCCGTCCATGCCGTGCGTGCCGGGTAAAATCCGCAGGAATTTGGAGTCGGTTAGACCGCCGGATTCCAGATCGGTGCGCCGTTCACCGATATCATCAATCGCAAAATTCCGCCTTTTTTCCACGAAGCATTTTATCACGCCGGTTGTCTCCTCCGGTTCGATGGAGCAGACCGAATAAACCAGCAGACCGCCCGGAGCCAGCGACTCGGAGGCGGCAAGCAGCGCGTTCAGTTGAAACTCCGCAAACCGGGTTATCTGTTCGGGCGACCTTCGATATTTTATCTCCGGGTGCCGCCTTACCGTACCAAGGTTACTGCATGGAGCGTCAAGAAATATCGCATCGAACTTCACGCTAAACGGCGGCTTTTCTGTAACGTCAATGCATACGGGATTAATCCTCTCCTTGCCGAGGTTTCCCAAATCCTTGAGCTTGGAGGCCGAACTGTCACCGGACACAATTACCGCTTTATCATCGACAAATTCCAACATCGCCTCGCTCTTGTTACCGCGTCCACAGCAAAGCTCAAGAACGCGCCCCTTTACTCCTTTCATCAGCGACACGGCGATGAGCGAAGACTGATCCTGCGGCGCGATAATCCCGTCGCGCAACAGGTTAAGCGGCGGCTTGGAGCCGCCTCCGGTTATTTCAACTCCCAGACAATTAAATCTATTTTTCACTACGTTCATATCGTTCTCGGTAACAGCCAGTTCAAACGCCTCGTTATTTCGGACGCGAAAGTTTTGCGGCGGGATTTCATTGTTTCGTTTTAAAATTTCCAGTCCCTTTTCCCTGCCGAAGTTTTTCATATACCGCTCCGCCAGCCAAACCGGATGCGAGGTAACGTCCGCGATGTCATCCACGGAGCCGCCTTCCGCCCCGGTAATCCAGCCGGTCAAATCCTTTAGATCAGTGTCCGCCCCGCGCAAAAGCGCATTTACCAGCTTTACCGTTCCGCGATGGCCGTATTTTTTTGCCAGTTCCACCGATTCGTGCACGGCGGCGCGGGCCGGAACCGACTCCATGAACAAAAGCTGATAAAAGCCGGCGCGCAGGATCATTTTTATCATCAAGGGAAGTTTTTCGTATGGAGACTTGCAGCGTTCGCCTATCAGGCGGTCAAGCAGCAGCATTTTTCTGAGTATGCCGAAATAGAGCGCCTTTAAAAATCTTGTATCGCTTTCGGAAATTTCCGGGTGTTTATTTATGAACGATTCGAAAATGTAGTTCGAATAACCGCCGTTCAAGGTCTTGACGAGCAGTTTAACGGCGGCTTCGCGTGTCAGGACTCGCATCGGTTAAGGATACGATATGGCGGTGCGATTTGTTAATGCGGGGGAATTAACCCGGGGGCCAGGCCATTCGGCGGCCGCCCATGATATGCATGTGGAAATGGTAGATGGTCTGCCCGCCGTATACACCCTGGTTCACCACAGTCCTGAATCCGAGGTCGTCGAGCTTTTTCTGTTTGGCGATTATCCTCACAGCAGAGTAGAGTTCGGCCAGCATATCGTTATCGCTTTCCGACATGCTGGTCAGGTCCTGTATATGCTTTTTCGCGATAAGCAGATAGTGTTTGGGCGATTGCGGGAACTTGTCCTCCACTCCGATTACCAGATCGCCCTCGTAAACGAGGTTGGATTCAATCTCCCCCTTTACAACCCGGCAGAAAATGCAATCCTCCATCGGTGAGATTTTATATCACAATCCGCTTTCATTGGGAAAAAACTTTATCGGGCCTCCTGCACCATGATGTGTAGGGATTTTTGTCATCGCGGGGAGCTTCCGCGACGCGGCGATCCGGATTGCCACGCTCCCTTTCCGGGCAAATCTCTACAACATTCCCTTTGCATGGAATATTTCGGGGGGATAGAGAAAATACGGCAGTTCCCTGTCCGCGATTGTCTGATAACGGTTCAGCTCGGCCTGTACCTTTTCAATCTCCCTGTTAACCGCTGCTCTCTTGCCGGCCAGTTCATCGCTGAGTTTTGCGTTTATTTCGTTTATTTTTGCGCTCAACGACTTTTTATCCGCGCCGGGAACTTTTATTGCGTTTACAAGTTTTTGCTTTTCTGCCGGCGCGGCCTCGATCTCCGGCGTTTTATCCAGATAGTTTTCCGGATGGTATTTAATATCCCTGAGTTTTTCTTTCAGACGGACGAGAACGGGTTCGGGATCCGCCATGCCTGGCGCCGCGGGAGTAAAGGAAGCCGTTACGAACCGGGGCGGTTTTATGCCGTATAGTTGAGGCATGAGGCGGTCGGTAATGCGGTCGTAATGTTCACCGCCGATCCCGTGTACGAACAGGTCGGCAATAAAAAGCCGTAGCATAAGCGACAGCGCCACCGCCCTCGGCCATATCCATATTCCATTTTCACGGCACGCGGACATCAGCTCATCCCCGT
>JBHHVT010000154.1:0-5580 GCA_046754425.1 Nitrospinota bacterium
ACAATGTCGAAGGATGCCATGCGTCTCGCGGACCAACTGCTTAAAAACCCGGTAAAGGTACAGGTCAATCCGGTCACCTCCACCGCCACTAAAGTTGAACAAAAAGTCCTGTTCGTAGAGCGGCACAATAAGGAGGCGCTCCTGCTTAACCTGCTTGATGATAAGGCCATAAACAGGGCACTCATTTTCACGCGGACAAAACACAAGGCCAATAATATCGCACGGAAATTAAATAGAAATCATGTGCGGGCTGAAGCGATTCACGGGAACAAATCACAGAGTGCGCGCATGCTGGCGCTTAGGAATTTCAGCAACGGCCGGGCCAGGGTGCTGGTGGCAACTGATGTTGCGTCGCGCGGCATAGATATCAAAGAAGTATCGCATGTTATCAACTTTGAAATACCCAACGAACCGGAAAGCTATATTCACAGAATCGGCCGCACCGCCCGCGCGGGAGCCGCAGGCATCGCGATCTCTTTTTGTGACATCGAGGAGCGGGCATTCCTGAGAGATATCGAGAAGTTAACTAACTCCGTTTTGCCGGTGGACGTGGAACATCCCTATCATTCGGCGCAAGCGGCAAAGGCTCTTGGGGACGGACAATCTAATTCAAAGTTCCCGGCCGGCAGGTACAGGAAACGCGGCGGTTTCAGGGGACAACGAGGCAGTTTTCGTCACGGTCGAAAAGCCGCCGCCCGAACATCCATGTAGAGCGGCATAGCAATACCGCTCTGCGATGATATTGAGGCAGGGCAAATACTTCCTGGTCACAAGAACTTCTGATAATGATACAGGCAAGCAGTCTACAAAAAAGTTACGGGGCTCAAACGCTTTTCGATAACCTCTCCTTCCTTGTCGGTAAAGGCGAGCGCGTCGGCCTTGTGGGGCGCAACGGAACCGGCAAAACGACTCTATTCAAGATGATATTGGGGGAGGAACATGCCGACTCAGGCACGATATTAGTGCCCAAGGGCTATAAAATCGGAACCCTCGAACAGCATATACAGTTTACAAAACCTGACGTTTTGGTGGAGTGCATTCAGGCCCTCCCGGCCGAAGAGGAATGGGATCACTACAAGGCCGAGATGATACTATCGGGGCTCGGTTTTTCGGAAGACGACTTCAAAAAGGATCCATACGGTTTCAGCGGCGGATACCAGGTGCGGATAAACCTTTGCAAGGCGCTATTGGGCAATCCCGATATGCTCCTGCTGGACGAGCCGACCAACTATCTGGATATCGTTTCGCTCAGATGGCTCAAAGGATACCTTACGGCGTGGCCCGGGGAGATGATGATAATAACCCACGACCGCGATTTCATGGACAAAGTTACCACTCACTCCATGGCGATACACAGAAGGCAGGCAAAAAAAGTGCGCGGCGATACCATAAAGCTTTATGAACAGATAATTCAGGAAGAGGAAACCTACGAACAGACACGCCAGAACCTCGTAAAAAAGAAAAAGGAGATGCAGGGCTTAGTCGACAGGTTCCGGGCGAAGGCGTCGAAGGCCGCGATGGCCCAATCGCGCTTAAAGATGATGGAAAAGATGGGAGTGATGGAAAAACTGGATGACGAAAAAAGCCTCGGCTTCAGGTTCAACCATCTCAAGTGCCCGGCCAAGACCATTATGTCCGCACAAGATATCTCGTTTTCCTACGACGGAAAACCCGAGAACAACCTTTTTTCGAATCTTTCGTTCCACATAAATCGCAAGGATAGAATCGCTATCATCGGCGCGAACGGAAAAGGGAAGTCGACGCTTCTCAACTGCCTTGCCGGTGAACTGTTCCCAACCTCCGGCTCGATAACCCAACACCCGGAAGCAAGCCTCGGCCACTTCGGTCAGACGAACAAAGAGCGGCTTAACCCGAAAAACCGCGTGGTGGATGAAATACAATACGCGAACCCCAATTTATCACTACAGGCGGCCCACGCCATCTGCGGCGCCATGATGTTTGACGGGGACCTCGGCAAAAAAAAGGTGAAGGTGCTCTCCGGCGGCGAAAGAAGCAGGGTTCTTCTTGGCAAGATAATCTCGCGCCCCACCAATCTTCTGCTACTGGACGAACCTACGCACCATCTGGATGTGGAGTCGATAGAATCGCTGACCGAAGAACTCTCTTCCTACCAGGGCGCGGTGGTGCTCGTTACCCACTCGGAGCTTCTTCTAAGGAGCCTTGCGGACAACCTGATTATTTTTCACCGTGGCTCGGCGGAATATTTCCACGGCGGTTACGACGACTTCCTTGAAAAAATAGGATGGGAAGGGGAACCCGCCAAAATTAAAAAGAACGGAAAACAGATGAGCAAAAAAGAGGCCCGCAAGTTAAGGGCTATGGAGCGTCTACAGGCTGCTACGCCGTCGCAAACCGTCGCCAAAAAAAATGGCCCCAGACGAGGCAAAAACAAGAAGTAGAAAAGGGAAAACGGGACGGTCGTCGATGATGGCATCGACTTGTCGTTCCCGTATTTTAAATCTTCAGCTATTCAGATGCACGGCGAAAGCGACGAGCTTTTCAGTGGCGCGGATACCCCTCGACTCCTCTTTTTCGACGAAGATCATGTTTCCCGCCTTTACGTCTATCTCCTTGTCATCCACCGTCATCACCGCTTTGCCGCTAACGATATAAAAAATGCCGGTTCCGCTGGGATGCGGCGGTATCAGTTGTCCCGGCTCCATGCAGATAAGCGGTATTTTGTAGTCCGGCGTTACCTTCAGGATCTGCGGCATAAACTGATCGGCAAAACGCGTTTTTTCGTTTAAATCAACAATTTCCAATCTCTTTCTCCTTTGCAAATGAATATGAATGGGGATTATAGCATTAAAACAAATGTCCTCTTTTGGCCTTTAGCAGGCTAACCAATCGCCAGTCGGTTATTTAAAAGGGCAGGTCTGTTATAGAATAGGTACATGAAACACCCGGCTAAACACGTCGACGATTATCGTTTCCACATGTCAACGTTCTACATGAACCGGCAACTCTGAAAATGTTAATCCGCCTCTTCCTTCTATTTATAATCATCCCCCTTATAGAAATTGCCATTTTGATGAAACTCGGCACCATTTTCGGAGTTTTACATACGATCGGCCTTGTCATAATTACGGGAATAATAGGGGCATTCCTAGCGAGGGCGCAGGGTTTGAAAGTAATAAGAGAACTTCAGGTGAGCCTTTCAAAAGGAGATGTCCCCACGGACCCAATCATTGAGGGAATTCTTTTGCTGATATCTGCCGCGCTACTCGTAACTCCGGGAGTTTTGACGGACATTGTCGGTTTTATTCTTGTAATACCCTATACACGAAAAATCATACGCGACGTTTTAAAGGAATACTTCAAAGGAAAGATTGCTCAAGGCATATATAGCGGAATGAAATCGGATGGGAGTTGGTTTTATTATGGATCATCCGGGAGCCAAACCGGTCATGGAAAAAGATTGAATAAAAAAGATGACGATGACGTTATAGATATTTAAATTGGAGTAACGATAAATGAAAATAATAATATCGCTTGTCAGCATATGGTTTTTCACAGGGATGGCTTTTTACTCATTTGCAGGGGAAATGGACAGTTCAATGGGGGAAATGACGCATAACCATGGGATGCATTCCATGAATGACGGGAGAGTATCTCTCGGCCTTTCGCCGACAATGAAGCAGCATCAATTGTCGAACATGAGGTCTCACCTGGAAGCCATACAGTCAATCATCGGGTTAGTATCCGAAGGCGCGTTTGATAAGGCTTCCCAAATAGCCCATTCCAAACTCGGGTTAACAGACGAAATGAAAAAGATGTGCAATATGTTCAGTAACGGCGAGTTTAGAAGTCTGGGAATAGCATTTCATAAAAGTGCGGATAAATTGGGGGATGAGCTGCAAACAAAGGATGTAACAAAATCTCTTCGCGCATTACGCGCGACGATGGGATATTGCGTTCAATGTCACGCCACTTTTCGTCAATAAAGCGGGTAAGTCAACAGGATACGGCGAGGGCAACGGCAACTGTAGTTCGCGGCATGTTGGCCGTTACAACAATTTATATAAATGGTAGCCCTAAGGGGATTCGAACCCCTGCCGCCGCCGTGAGAGGGCGTAAGTGCCTATTATTTAGGCAATTTTTAACTGCCTGAATGTGTGCCGTTAAGACCGCTACTGACTGTATGACAGCAGGTTACAGTGAAGTATTTTTTCCGGTAATTCCTGCTGATTCCGGGCATTCCGCATCTTTTGACTACAATTTGACTACAGTCAAATTGTAGTCAAATATGATTGTCGCCGCCTTACCAGGGCGGCGAAATGTTTTGTGTCGTAACAAAGTAATTCTGTTAAATGTGAAAAACCGCTTTTGAAATATTATATTACTTCTTTCTGCGCCGGAAGGTTTCTTTAGGCAGAAGCTTTCTAACTTCCTTGCGGACGCGTCGGGCGGTCTTTACAGCCGCGCGAGCTTCCGAAAGCGTGATTGGTTCGTAATCTCCAGGTAACGGGTTACCGTAGCGTAGGCCGTCAGTCGCTGTTGTTCATCTATCGAAAGTGTAGGGCGGGTACGACCGGGTATCAATGTAACCAACTCCCCGATGTCATGGGTTTTTGTAAAATCGATCCTTTTAAACACCAGCAGTGCCTTTAAACATTTTTCCACGCATTGTTGCGCGTGAAAACAGACGGTGTCCGTCGGGCAATCCGATCCCATTTTCAAAGTGTGGGCCGCATTTTTCAAATCGTTATCCGCCTTCTCGGTCCACTCGCGGACAACTATGATGATCTTTTCATTTTCTGGCATACAGGACTTCCCCTTCACGGGCGGCGGGCCTTTCTATGGTGCCCACAACTTCCTTTCGCCATTCGAAATCCTCTGGTCTGGTAACGATGATATCCTTCGGAACATGGATGTCATGTAACGCCGCACGAAGTTCCAGCTGTTTCTCCCTTTTGGAGCCCTTAATCTCCATAACAACTAACAGATCAACATCGCTGTCCACACCTCCATCGCCGCGCGCCTGGGACCCGAAAAGAATGATTCGCTCCGGCTGAAACTTTCTCACTATCCGGTTCACCATCTTCCGGATTAGTTTTTTAAGCGATCCTTCTGAAATCTTCATCCTTTGTTCCTCTTGGCACGTTACGGCTAATAGCATAACATCAAGGAGGTGTTTTCCTCGCTTTCTTTTGAATATAAAGCGGATAGGGCGTTTGCGAGGCGCAGGGGTTCTGGACCGCGCTCCTAGTCGTCCCAAACATTTATAGATTGCTCGGCGGTATTTATGCGGGTGTGTGTGGCAGCTCTCCCGGAGAGGGGTAAAATATTCGTAGCTGGGCAGTGAGGGCCGCGCCCTGATCACGCTGCCGTAGCCGCCGCAGACCTCGCGCGGGAGACTGTAGGCTCAATTTCTTGACCACAATAATCTTCCCTTCCGAAGGTTGTTGAGGGCCGTAGGCCCGCCTCTGAAAAATCCGCCGGCTACCCAATGGCCACCCTGGTTTTCGGTCGATCCCCGCGTGCGCGGGGGAAACGAGATTGAAAAACTTGTGGCGTTCGGCAATTAGGGTCGATAACCGCCTGCGCGGGGGAAACGGA
>JBHHVT010000155.1:0-5562 GCA_046754425.1 Nitrospinota bacterium
GCGGGTTTTTATTCAGCAACATTTCGTTTCCACATCTGAAAATATGCAACCCGTCCATTATAGCGATAGTTATCGACTACCCATGCGGCAACCAGCGGCGCATAGTTTTTAAGCCTCCTCTTGGGAAGGTTGTCTATCTCCAGATCGACCAGGATTATGAGAGCGGGCGGGTTTTTCTTCAGCTGTTCCACCAGTTCCGCCTCGTTCTTGCCTCTGCTGAAGCTCGCTGGAAGCACCCAGTCGTAGTAGGTGTGATTCTTCCTGCCGGAGAGATAGTACCAGATCGGGTTCAGCGGCAGGGCGAATATCGGATCGTCGGGCTTTGACGCAGTGTTTATCCATTTCGTCACGTCGGAAATTATCGCGGCGTCCGTGTGGTTTACACGGATACCGCTCACCAGGCCGCCTTCCAGTTTCGCATCCGCGTCTCTTACCGCGCCGATGGAGCCGGCGTAAAAACCGTTTTGGTAGTTGAAATCGACCATATAAAAGATAAACAGCGCGGCAAAGAGTGAAACGGCCGCCAACCGCGCCGGTTTGGATCGGCGCGCGGCCTCGAGCGCCTTGTAACAAAGGTAGCAGGCGGCAATAAAAAAGAGCGGCAGGCACCGAATCAGGTTGTCGAAACCGGCGCGCGTTACTACGATTGACATGGCGGCAAACTGCATATATCCCAACAGTGCCAGAAGGCGCCTCTCCTTTTGGCCGCCGCTTATTGCTGCCAATACGAGCAGCGCGATGGCGGCAAGAAAGGGGAGGTAGAAAAGAAAGTTTTCACCCAGGGAAAAAAGACCGAATTCCTTTCCCTGATAGCCTTCCCACGGTATGGGAAACGGATTGCTCCACCGGGAAACGGCGGCGGGTAGTTCGTAATAAACGATTTCCACCAGGTTTTTTTCGATAGCGAGCAGGGCAATCAGCGCCACCGCCACGGCAGACCCCCATTTTTTTGCCTTCGCACCCATCACTTCCCACAAAAAGAAAAGGTAAACGGGGCCGGTAACCAGAAGAACTTCAATTTTAAAAACGTAACAGTAAGCCGCCGCCGCGAAAAGCCACGGGAAGTTGCGCCTGTTTTCAACGTAAATCGCAAAAGACCACATTGAGAAGAGGAAGGCCAGCCCGTAAAAACGCTGGTAGTAGACGGCCGGCGCGGAGACGACAAGCAGTACGGCGGCCGCCGTGTACAAAGGCGGCATGAGCCTGCGGCATATATTGAATGTAAAAACGGCAAAAAGTCCGGTCGCCGCCGCGAGCATCTGTCTGACCGGAAGCATCTCGTTTCCCAAAAGCCGGAAGACGGCTTCCACCAGGTAGTATCTTCCCGGCGCGTACCCGTAAAAATCCACACCGACCCTCTGGCCGTCAAGGTAGCGCAGTGCGCCTTGGTAGATGCCGCCTTCATCCCAAAGGTTAATTCCGTACGCGGAAAAAGAGACAAGGTAAGCGGCCGCGGCGAAAAAAAGAAGAAGCGGGGTAACGGCGGGACGCCTATACATCAACCGTCAAGGCGGACATTAATTACTGATATGTTTGCCAGCTTCCTTGGCTAACGGTGAACCGGGATTTATCGCCATAACTGTTTTATACTCAGAGCGCGCCTTATCGGGTTCGCCGAGTTTTTCAAAAATCTTTCCCCGAAGCAGGTGGAGTTCCGACATTTCCGTCACCTCGGAATCCTTTACAAGTTTTCGCGCCTTTTCGGAATAGTCCAGCGCGGTTTTCGGTTTGTTGTCCGCCAGTGTAAGCTTTGTAAGGTGGTAGTAGTAGCCTTTTTGGTTGTGCGGATCGTTTTGCAACCCGCTTTTCATGACGGCCAGCGCCTTGTTGTAATTCTGTCCCAGCTCAAGGTACATGTTGCTGATCTCCATCCGGGCGGCCCAAAATGACGGGTCCTTATCAATTGCTTTCATGTAGTAATCATACGCCTTTTCGTAATCTTTTTCCTTGTAGTAGTACCTGCCGTACCAGTAAAGCGTAAACACGATGCCCGGGTCCAGTTCGTAACTTTTCTTTAAAAAGGGAAGCGCTTCACGGTGACGGTCGCGCAGCATAAGGAACTGCGCGTAGTTGAGATTGGCGTACTGATTTGAATCGTTTAGCTCGAGTGACTTTAACAGGTATTTTTCGGTATCTTCCCAGCGGTCCTGATCCATTGCCCAGGTTCCGAGGTAATTATACGCCAGTCCGTTTTTATCATTTAAAGAAATCGCCTTATCAAGCGCTTTCTTTGCCTCATCAAAATTTTTAATAGCGACGTAGGTCATCCCCAGCTGGCTCCACGCACGATCGGATTCCGGCTCCAGCTCCGTCCAGCGAAGATAACTCTTTATCGCCTCGTCAAGTCTGCCTGTCTTTGTGTATAGCTGTCCAAGTAGAATGTAATTGTCGGCGAAATCCGGTTTACTTCTCGCGGAGCTCTCTACTTTTTCTATAGCCTTTGCAAGGTCGTTCTTGTGGTAATGGATAACGCCCAGCCAGTGGTCCTTTTGATAGGACTTCCCCGGGGGGAGGAGGTTCCCGCCTGTTTCGGCCGCCTGAAAGGCCTCATTAAACTTGCCCTCCCGCGCCAGTGTTTCTAGTTTTAAAAAGTGCGCGGAAAAGTTTTCCGGGTACGCGTTGATGGCGTTCTCAACCTGTTCCAATCCGTTATCGATATCACCTTCTGCCAGGTATTCCTTGGCGATGGCGAAATAGATATCCGAATCGGCGCTGTTTTTCTCCGGTGACGACGAGCAGGCGGCGATAAAAAGGAATCCGGCAAGCAGTATTGTTTGGAACTTCACTTCGTGTAATCTCATTGATGATTATATATCGGTAGGCTTTGAGATTTACTTAAAAAAAGCCCCGGTCCGTTTGGACCGGGGCTTGAGCAGCTTACTCGTTCGTGTCGGCTATTGTACAGCAGTATCGCTGTTGGCGATTGTGGGTATCCTCATCTGGAACCCTGAGCTAGAGCTTGAATTGAAAATGGACACATGGCCTCTCATCTCGCCCGCGGTGGCGCCGGTGATGAGGGCAACGCCTCTCGTGCCAGCCTCCAGGGTGGATGCCGTAATATTACCTACGGTGCCGGTGTTGAAGTTCCACTGAGCGTTTGTCCCAAGCGTGGTGGATGTCGAGCCGAGGGAGACGCCGGCTTCGTCGAAGAATTCAACAGTAACCGTCTGCGAGGCTCCGACATTCATGATGTTGAAAAAGGTGGCCCAGCTATTTGCAACATCGCTGAACCAGAAGCCTCTATCGGCACTAGCCACGCCGGCGCTCATCATAATGCCGACTATGACGAATAGTCCTAGTTTTTTTTTCATTAAAAGACCCTCCATGTCTTTTTCCTTGCCAAAAAGTAACTCTATAAAAAAATACCGGTATTTGAAAATCAGGTTTAAAAAACGGGACTATATCCGAGCATGCACACCTCCAATTCTCCCCACCTGAATTTTTGATTTCATTTCCATGGTTTCACCAAGTAATGTTTATAGTTACAATCTTCATATACAACTTCTCAACTAAATGTATCGACACATAGCAGACAAATCTTTAGCGTTTTCTACCCTTTTCCCCACCAATGAACTGAATAAATTTTATCACAAAAAAATTACTTTTAGTCAAATATTGTCCATTCCGCTTCTCAGGAAGCTGCTTTGTATGGACAAGATATGGAAGTAACCGGTGTTTTCCATCGCACTGATTGCTTCAATTTAAACGGAATTATGTGATAGCATGGCCTATAAACTATTTGGTTTGTTGACGTTGACTGATTTATATGTGAGGTGGTAAATGTCCGATCTTGATCCCAATCTTCGAGTGCTTGTAATTGACGATTTTGCCACAATGCGCAAAATAGAAAAGAATATCCTTGGGCAGTTGGGAATTAAAAACGTAGATGAAGCGGATGACGGCTCTACGGCCCTGCCAAAACTTCAGGCAAACCAGTATGATATAGTGCTGCTGGACTGGAATATGCCCACAATGACCGGTCTGGAACTGCTTAAAGCCGTTAGGTCCGACGAAAATCTTAAAGGCATCCCGGTTATAATGGTTACCGCGGAAGCGCTCAAAGATAATATAGTGGCCGCTGCCCAGGCGGGAGTTAACGATTACATCGTTAAGCCGTTTACCGCCGCCACTCTTGAGGAAAAGATTAATAAAGTTCTGAAACAATAATTACTGTAAATGTAATTTCACAGCTTTGCCGTAATTGCCTCCACCTGCAAGGTGGCTAGAACGGGAGGTCGTTTACGGAGAAGATGGCGGTGAGCATGGAAATTACAACGAACGCGACGGCGGCACCCATTATCAGGATCATCGCCGGCTCGAAAAGCGCAATCATTCTCTTTACCGCAGTCTCTACCTCCTCGTCGTAGATATCGGACATCCGTATCATCATCTCGCCGAGCTTGCCGGACTCCTCACCGACCAGCATCATGTGAACCGCAAGCGGTGGAAACAGCCGCGACTCGGATAGAAGCAACGACATCTTTGCGCCCTCCTTCACTCCCTGCACTGTCTTTTCGAGCGCGGAGGCGAAAACGCTGTTCGAAATGGAATCCTTAACAATCGTCAACGACCGTATGATGGGGACGCCGCTTTGCAACAGCGTGCCGAGCGTGCGCGTAAACTGTGAAACGATGATTTTTTGCGTAAGCGTTCCGAATAGAGGAAGTTTAAGCAGAAGCGCATCCCAGCGCCGCCTGCCAGCGTCGCTTTTCAAATACGCACGCACCGCGAAAAACAGCATGGCTGCGGCAACGAGTATCAAAATGAAGTTGTTCATTACCGTTCCGCTGAACCAGACAAGGAACCGCGTCGAACCCGGCAGTTCGCCGCCCATCTCTTCGAATATCACCGCGAACTTCGGTATAACGTAAACCGTCAGCACACCAAGCGCCGAAAACCCCGCCGCCGCAAGCACTGCCGGATAGATTAGAGCTGAGCGCACCGAGTCCGCCAGCTTCAGTCTGCCTTCCAGGTAATACCCCAGCCTTTCAAAAACCCTGTCGAGGAAGCCGCCCGCCTCGCCCGCTTTTACCATGTTTAAATAAAGACCGGAAAAAACTTCCGGGTATTTCGACATCGCACCGCTGAGCGAGCTTCCGGAATGCACGGATTCCTGTATAAAAGTTATCAGGCCGCGTGATTTTTCCTTTTGCACCAGTTCGGACATTATGCCGAGGCAGCGGTCGAGTTCCAGTCCGGATTTTAAAAGAGTCGACATCTGCTGTGTGAAATCCAGCAGTTCCCGGCTGGAGAGAGCTTTCCTTTGGAAAACAGTTTTCAGCGCAAACCCCTCGTATTTCGAGTCGGTTTTCGGCTCTATGGAGATAGGATAGTAATTTTCCTTTTGCAGACGCTCGGCGGCAACGTCTTTATCCGGCGCATCGAGACTGCCTGTTACCAGCTTTCCGCCGGCGTCGGTCGCCCGGTAGCTGAACGTGGGCATCAGATAACCGTCCCTGAAAATGTCGATATATGCATTGTCGGAAAATGTAAAAATACTCCTCTCCTTACCAAGGGGAGGTGCTCCGTAGGAGCGGAGGGGTTCGTTTTGGTGGCACAGGC
>JBHHVT010000156.1:0-5555 GCA_046754425.1 Nitrospinota bacterium
AGAGCAACATACACATATGTTATTTTAAAAGCGCTCGGCTTTAAAAAGGCGGCCATCTATGACGACTCCTGGATCGTTTGGGGCAACAGATTAGATCTACCTGTCGAAAAGATAAGCTGGTTCAACCGCAGAACTTTCAAATTCATAAGCGATACGAAGATGCTGCTTTCCATACTTGGAGTTATTGTAAAAGGTTCAATTCTGAAACTATTCAACCAGCTACACCAACCGGTTTGCGGGCGGCATTAAGACGATGCTGACTATGGTTAAGATTTACATCTTCGATGGTATGACAGAAATCGCATGTCACCCCTTCCCTGGTAATCGGCAGGGAACCTTCCACGTCTTTGGTAGTGTAAGTGGTTGGGGCATGGCATCTCAGGCAGTAGCCCTTTAAAAGGCCCTTTGATTCTGCGTACGCCTTTCGGTACGCGTCCTGAAACGCTTGATCCGTGTAGGAACGTGAATGAATGGATTTTTTCCAGCTCTTGTATATATCAACATGGCAATAGCCGCATATCCTGGAACTTGTATATCCGAGGCGGTTGACTTCTTCGGCGGCGCTGGCGGGAGTTGAAAAATACAGTGAAAAAGCCGCGGCAATCACAGCCAGGAACGCGCCGCCAAGAAAGATTTGCGAGTGGAACTTTTCTTGAATAACGCTGAATCCCGGAGACATCCGCGTTCCTCCTCTTTTTATATTTTAACTCTGTATACCTTTAAACAACACAAGAATATTTGATAGGCTGATAATTTTTTCGTACCCGTTTTAGGGCTTTTTTTCCAAAGATCGAACGTCATGTAAATGAGGTCTAAATGCCCGATTTTTTTATTGGAAAGCGCCGCTTTGCAGTTAGACTTATCTATAGTAGTGGTGTATAAATACCGGGTCATATTTGTGTCGGAATTGGGTGTGCGAATAATCATTGGAGAGGGGAAGTGATGGGTAAATATACTAATAAAGCTGAGTGTGAAAATAATTCTTACGACGCCTTGTCAATGGTTTTTTCAAAAGATAAAACAGGCGAGGGAAAATCATGACAACACAAATATCGAAAATTTTTTACACGGCGGTTGATGAAGCGCCGGCGCTGGCAACCTACTCTTTACTCCCCATCATCCAGGCATATACAAAGGGATGCGGTTTTGCCGTTGAAACAAAGGATATCTCTCTTCCGGGCAGAATCATCGCCAACTTTCCCGATAATTTGACTGAGCGTCAAAGAAGACCGGACGCTCTGACCGAATTGGGCGAGCTGGCAAAAACACCGGAAGCCAATATCATCAAACTGCCGAATATCAGCGCTTCCATCCCGCAGCTGAAAGCCGCAATCAAGGAACTGCAGGAAAAAGGCTGCGACGTTCCGGATTACCCGGAAGAGCCGCAAAACGACGCGGAGAAAGATATTAAATCAAGATACGCGAAGGTTTTGGGAAGCGCCGTAAACCCTGTATTAAGGGAAGGAAACTCCGATCGCAGAGCGGCGGTTGCGGTAAAGAATTTTGCCAAAAAGAACCCTCACAAAATGGGTGAATGGAGCCCGGATTCAAAAACGCACGTGGCGACAATGAGCAGTGGCGATTTCCGGTCCAATGAGAAATCCGTCACCATCGCCGAGGCAGCGGAAGCAAAAATCGAGTTTGTTGACGGGAACGGAAACGTTACGGTTCTAAAAGAAAAAATGCCGCTTTTGGCCGGTGAAGTCGTCGATGCAACCTTCATGAGCAAAAACGGACTGACACAATTTATCGAGGAACAGGTACAAGACGCAAAAAAGAAAGATGTGCTGTTTTCCTTGCACATGAAAGCCACGATGATGAAAATCTCCGACCCGGTTATTTTCGGCCATGCCGTTAAGGTTTTCTATAAAGACGTTCTTGAAAAGCACGCGTCCGTCATTGATGAGCTGGGCGTTAATTTCAACAATGGTTTGGGCGACCTTTTCGCAAAAATCAAGAGCCTGCCGGAAGATAATCAGGCGGAGATAGAAGCGGACATTCAGGCCTGCTACAAGAATCGGGCCGAAGTCGCGATGGTGGACTCGGATAAGGGCATCACGAATCTGCATGTCCCTAGCGATGTAATTATCGATGCGTCCATGCCCGCGATGATTCGTGAGTCGGGAAAAATGTGGGGCGCTGACGGCAAGCTCCACGACACAAAGGCGGTTATCCCAGACCACAGTTACGCAAGCCTGTATCAGGAAGCCATAGATAACTGCAAAAAACACGGGGCGTTTGATCCGGCAACAATGGGGACCGTCCCGAACGTGGGCCTTATGGCGCAAAAAGCGGAGGAGTACGGGTCTCACGACAAGACCTTTGAATCGCCGGGAGACGGAACGATTCGCATTGTCGACGCATCAGGTAAAGCAATCCTCGAAAACGCTGTGGAAGAAGGCGATATCTGGAGAAGCTGTCAGGCAAAGGACGCGCCTATTCGGGATTGGGTAAAACTGGCGGTTACAAGAGCAAGAGCAACGGGAGCGCCGGCGGTTTTCTGGCTGGATGAAACCAGGGCGCACGACGCACAGCTCATTGAAAAAGTAAACCGCTATCTGAAGGATCACGATACGAGCGGTCTGGAGATAAGTATCATGCCCGTGGCGGAAGCGGCAAGGATGGCGCTTCAGAGGATGAGAGAGGGTAAAGACACTATTTCGGTCACCGGTAACGTATTGCGAGACTATAATACGGACCTTTTCCCGATTCTCGAATTGGGTACCAGCGCGAAAATGCTCTCCATCGTTCCCCTTATGAAGGGCGGCGGACTGTTTGAGACAGGCGCTGGCGGTTCGGCGCCCAAACATGTCCGGCAGCTTCTAGAAGAAGGGCATCTAAGGTGGGATTCCCTTGGCGAATTTCTCGCCCTTGCGGAGTCATTGGAACATTTGGGCAATACAACCAACAATGAAAAAGCCAAAATTTTTTCCAAAACGCTTGGTCAGGCAAACAGCAAATTTTTGGACAGCAACAAGTCGCCATCCCGCAAGGTTCATGAGATCGATAACCGCGGCAGCCATTTTTACCTCGCCTTATATTGGGCGCAGGCGCTGGCTGAGCAGACTGATGACAAGGAGCTTCAGGCGCGTTTCGCCAAGGTGGCAAAAGAGCTTGAAGACAACGAGGCAAAGATTGTTGAAGAGCTGAATGCGGCCCAGGGAAAACCTGTTGATATCGGCGGCTATTATCTTCCGGATCCGGAAAAGACCTCAAAAGCGATGCGCCCCAGCGCAACCTTCAATGCAATAGTGGACGCTATTTCATAAAGGCATAGTAAAGAGGCTGCTCTTTCAAAAGATTGCAGGGCTGAAACCACCAAGGCCTCCCCCAGCCTTGAGGTACATGGCGATTACTTTGGCCAGACCTGCAATACTGCCCACAAAATCAGGCCCAATAATAAATTGGAATCTGCTGCCGGAAGTATTATAATAGCAAATGGATGATAGTGGTTCTCAATATCGTTATGCCGGGCCGCCAGGCCCAGGGCGCGGAGTTAACCAATGTACCAGGAGGAAAGACAATGCAACACGTACACGATAACAGACACCTGATTTGCTGGTCGAAGGTTTGCCTTTTTCAAGATGAATGGACATCCGTAATAGTATCCGCTTTTGTAGCGGCTTTATTCATGCTGCCTATTTTGTATTACCTTATTTTCTAGTAAACGATCAGGTTATTGTCGGGGAAAGCTGAAAAAACAGCGCCCTGCTATTACTGGTAAAAGATGGCATAATCGTTATTAACGATTTTTAAAGAAGGGGGCGCTATATTCTACCGCTATGCGGAGAAAAAGTTTTTAAAACAATAAGTTAAGTTACATACGATGTCGATTTCGGCTTGGCTACAGGTAAAATGTTGTCATATGGGAAATACAGGCGTAAGGGGTCTTTAGAAGAAAATTCAATATGCATAAAAAGCCTGTGCTTGTTACGGGTGCCACGGGGTATGTAGGCGGCAGGGTCGTACCGCGCCTCTTGGAGGCCGGCTACAAGGTCCGGGCAACAGGCCGATTATTTGACAAGCTGAAAGCGCGGGCCTGGGCCAGAAACCCGAATGTGGAGCTGGCATTTTCCGATCTTTCGGATATCGAATCAATCAAGAAAGCGCTGAAAGGATGCGGGGCGGCGTATTATCTGGCCCATTCGATGGACTCTTCTTCGGAAGATTTCGTAAAGACAGACAGGCTTGCCGCGGAGAATATGGTCAAAGCCGCCGAACAAACAGGGCTGGAACGGATAATATATCTTGGCGGCCTAAGCCGTGAGTCGAAAAAATTCAGCGCGCATTTAAGGTCCCGCGCGGAGGTGGGAAGAATTCTTCAGTCGGGAAAGGTGCCTGTAACCTATTTTCGGGCGGCGATGATCCTCGGCTCCGGAAGCGCGTCGTTTGAAATGCTTCGATATCTCGTAGACCGGCTGCCGATAATGATAACCTCGCGAAGGGTGCTTGTCCCATCCCAGCCGATCGCGATACGGAATGTTCTTGTTTACCTTATCAAGTGTCTTGAAAAAACGGAGACGATAGGGCAAACCTACGATATCGGCGGGCCGGAAATAGTTAGGTACCTCGACCTCATTAATATATATGCCGAGGAAGCGGGCCTGAGAAAAAGGATTGTCATACCGACACGGTTAATGACTCCGCGTCTTGCGTCCTACATTATCCACTTTGTAACCCCGATACCTTCCTACATGGGCAAACCGCTTTCACAAGGATTGGACAGCAGACTAATTATTGAAGATGGACACAGAATACAGTCGATCATTCCGCAAAAGCTCCTTACCTGCCGCGAAGCTATACACATGGCGCTCGAGCGGATAGAACAAAAGGTAATCAAGTCGAGTTGGATGGATGCCGGCAGGTACAACCCGCCGGAGTGGTGCCGTTACCACGATGCACCTTACGCGGGAGGGGCGATAAAAGAGTGCTGGTACCGTATATTTCTTGCAGGGCCGCCTAAAGAGGTGTGGAAGCCGATAAGCATGATCGGCGGCGATAGAGGATGGTATTTTGCGAACTGGTTGTGGGAACTGAGAGGATTTATCGACAGGATTGCCGGTGGTTACGGTATCAGGAGAGGAAGACGGCATCCGTCTGAGATTAAAACGGGCGATGCGCTGGACTGGTGGAGAGTGCTCGATGCAAAACCCTGCGAGCGCCTGTTTTTACTGGCGGAAATGAAAGTGCCGGGAGAGGCGACGCTTGAATTCCGGATATCGGAGAAAAACGGCGCCACGGAACTTGTTCAAATTGCCAGTTTCCTGCCGCGCGGTCTGCCCGGATTGATCTACTGGTACTCTGTTTTTCCCCTCCACTTTTTTATCTTCCGCGGTATGCTGAAGGAAATTGCAAAGGCGGCGGGCCTGTCGGTTATTTCCGGGCCGGAGGAGATAAAACCGCCGCGCCACAAGATGCCTGCTACCTGAAGTTTTTCCGCATAAATTTTATCCGGAACCGAAGGACCGCCCCGATCACGGCCCTGACTTAACCCGAATTGTTCATGAAGAAGTTGAATTTTCAAATTATAGGTCGTAACCAGTTTAAAATATGCT
>JBHHVT010000157.1:0-5534 GCA_046754425.1 Nitrospinota bacterium
TCCAACAGATAATGAGCCGCGCCTTCCATTGCATTTAAAGGGTTCCTGATTTCGTGAGCGGTTTTGGCCGCAACCTCTCCTATTATCGCCAGACGCCTTGCTTGAGTGAGTTCCTTTTCCATCTTCTGGCGATCTGTAACATCCTTAATGTATTCAATAATATAATCGACGCTACCGTCCTCACTGTGGATAGGAAAATTCCATATTTCAAACTTTCGCTTCATATTCTCGCGGAAACATACACGGATACGGGAGGGAGGGAGTACGTTTTCAAAAACCGAATCGGCATTGCAGTCGTCGCAAACCATCTGACTGTTGTGGCATAAGTAATAACAGTGGTGGCCTTCTATTTCGTTCAGCTCCTTGCCCATAAACTTTTGCATCGCCTTGTTGATCATTACAACCTTGAAGTTTTTGTTAATTACAAGAATGCCGTCGGGAATACCGTCGAAAATCGACCGCAAAATCGGGCTGCTGGCAGGTTTTTTTGCCATTTTTATCCTATTTTTTACCAGATTATCCATGCACTTCTTCTCTTCGTTTTCAAATAATCCGCAGCTCCAGCACAGTCCGTTGATACGGGTCTTATTACAACTTTTCTTATAATGATGGGGAGATAAGGGGCAATAAATATGCCACTCTTCACATGCTAACTTATTGTATTTTTAATTTTAAAATATCACCTGTCTTTCAACAAGCCATATATATGGCTTATGCGCCATACATATATATCCAATTATACCACCCATCTTTACTGTCTTATATAGAGACAGCGAAATTATTATGGTCGCATTTATAATAAAAAGAATGCAATAGACTGTTTTTCTGAATATTACGCCCATATATGCAGTTAGTGGATATATAATCAGGCAGTTGGCACAATTTTTGGAATTCATATCATGATTGGAATTAAGAGCTATACATACCGATTGGGATTCTGTTAAAGTTCGGGCCTTGATAAATTTGTTTTCTCCAATGCCTTGAACATTGGGCCGATAGTTAATCACTGGTTTATACCCAATAATGTATGGCTGGGTATTTTTATTTAAGACGCGCTTGGGAGTTTAGTTTGGAAAGTATTACTTTAATGTCAGGGATGAATTCGGTTTATATCATTAGCCAGCTTCTAATTGGCCTTACCCTTGGTACTTTAATCGGTATGACAGGCATAGGCGCCGGCATACTCATTATGCCAGCCCTTCTTTTCGTGTCGCAAATAGAGCCGTCAATGGCCATAGGCACGGCATTACTTCTAGAGATGTTTACGAAATTATTTGGTTCTTTTGCGCATTGGAAACTCGGAAATGTTGATAAAGAGACTTCTTTTTATTTTAGTCTTGGCTCAATACCGGGGGTGTTGGCGATATCTTTCCTGATAAATACACTTAAAAAAATAATCCCGGAGGATGAATTCAATTTATACATAAAAATAATCGTTGCCGTGATGCTATGCGTTGTCTGCATATACCTTATATGGGATTCCTTCAAGAAAAACCAAAGAACCGTTTTTCGGAGTAATGACCCCCTAACGGGGATACAAAAGGCAAAAGGAACCGTGCTGGGCGGAGTAGTCGGCGCCACCGTAAGTGCGACATCGATCGGGGCGGGAGTTTTTATGATTCCGGTACTTACCGGTGTTTTTAAACTTTCAGCCCAGCGAGCTGTCGGTTCCAGTATCCTGATATCCGTTATTATCACCCTGGTGGGTTCGGGCGTTTATCTATTCTATGGCAATATAAACGTAGTCGTGGCCATATTGTTGATGATTGGTACGTTACCCGGAGTCAGGATAGGCAGTAAAATATCTCACAAACTTCCGGAGATTGTTTTAAGGCGTTTGATTACCGGACTGGCAGTGTTTAGTTTTATCAGTATGCTTGTGAGCATTAAGAATTGACCTGTATAGATTTCCCGATCGCCCTTTTTTATTAGCGGTTGTATTTTTCGGCCCGCACCTTGCACAGTTTTACCATCTCTTTTACGAGAGCGGTTTTTTCTATTCCTTTAGGATAGACGCAGGATATGTTCCTGTAGATAGGGAAGGCCGGGACTCGCAGAACAGCCAAAGATTGAATCTGAAGTTCTTTTTCCAGCGTCATCAACGATACTATCGACACCCCCAGGCCGTCTTCCACAACTCTTTTTATCGCCGTTGTGCTTCCCAGTTCCAGTATTATATTGGAAGAGGGAATAAGCGGTTTTTTTCCATTTTTTAACGAGTCTATTACCGCGCGTGTGCCAGATCCCATTTCCCGCGTTATAAAAGGCCTGTGGGAAAGCTGTTTTTTTGTTATGACGCCCTTCGCCGCTTCCGGATAGTCTTTTGGAGCAACCACTACAAGTTCGTCGACGAAAAGTTTTTCGACTTCCCACTGCTTCGGTTTTACAGGTCCTTCAACCAGTGCAAAATCGACGATGCCGTCCGACAGATCGCTGAGTATTTCATCAGTATTTCCCACAACTACCTTTACTGTTACATCGTCGTAAACGGATTTGAATTGTGCCAGCATCGGCGGAAGGAAATAGTTGCCTATGGTACTGGAGGCGCCCACCGAAATCTGGCCCCAAAGTTTATTGAGCTTTTGCATAACGCGTTCCTGTACTTTGGCGGATACCAATTCCAGCTTGCCGGCCTCCCTGAGAAGCAACGCTCCTATGGCGGTAAGCTCTATTCTGTTGGGGTAGCGGACGAACAGCCTGGCGCCTATCTCCTCTTCAAGATGGCGTATCTGGAAACTTACAGCCGGTTGCGTAAGTGATAACTCCTTTGCGGCTTTGGAAAAACTGAGGAGCTTGGCCGCGGAAAGAAATACCCTGTACTTAAAATCAAGCATACTTTTTATTGGCTTCTTCCAGTCTTCTGGCCAATATTGAACAAATATTTCTCCAGATCTTTGCCCTCATCTCCTGATCTGCCTCGAACAGTTTATCGGATATCTCAAACAGCACAATGTCCGTCTTGGCCCTTGCGGAGGCGGTCCTGGTCCTGTGCATGATAAGTCCCATTTCGCCGAAAATCTCACCAATGCCAAGTTCGGCAAATGTCTTATACATATGATCGCCCACGAGGTCGAGCGCATAAATCTCGACCCTGCCGACAAGTATCAGGTAGCAATTATTAGTCGAGTCGCCCTTTTCAAAAATTCTGGCGCCCGCCTTGTAAGGTTTGGGCTTCACGAGCTGAAGGAAACGTCCCAGCTCTTTTACCGTAAAACCCTCGAGGAATTCAGAGCCTTGTTGCAACTTTTGCAACAGTATCAGATATTTTTGTTCCATTATTCCCCATCAATAAAATAGCGATACCTTAAACTAGCATAGTTTAACTGTCTTGGAAGTGGTTGTAAATCATTTAGTTAAAAGGCCATTATGAGAGCCCGATTCCGGCTGATAAATGTATCTTATTCCTGTATCAAAATTATTGCGTTGCGGGAGCGGGCATGCACGGATAACATCCCGGTCATAATGATAAAAGAGATAGACGGGCACATACTGGATAGCGGAGAGGATATTAAGTACACAACCTGCTACATGTGCGCGTGCAGGTGCGGCCTTAAAATCACATTAAAAGACGGCAATATCCGCTATATACAGGGCAACCCCGCGCACCCCACGAACCAGGGTGTAATCTGCGCGAAAGGTTCGTCCGGCGTAATGAAACAGTTCAGTCCCGGAAGGATAACAAAGCCTCTACTTAGAAAACCGAACGCCGAACGCGGTGAAGCGGAATTTGATGAAATCTCCTGGGATAAGGCAATGGATATTCTCGTTAACAGATTAAAGAAAATAAGGGCAGAGGATCCGAAAAAACTGGCTTTTTTCACCGGCCGGGACCAGATGCAGGCGCTTACCTCTTACTGGGCAAAACAGTTCGGAACGCCGAACTTCGCGGCACACGGCGGTTTTTGCTCAGTTAACATGGCGACGGGGATGATTTACTCCGTAGGTGGAAGCAGCTGGGAATTCGGCGGAGTCGATTTTGAACGAACAAAGTACATGCTGCTTTTCGGCGTTGCGGAAGACCACGACTCCAATCCGCTTAAACTTGGCATTTCCCGCCTCAAGGACCATAACGGCAAGCTGGTTGTAATCAATCCGGTCCGCTCCGGATACGGTTCCGTTGCCGACGAGTGGGTTCCCATAAAACCGGGAACTGACGGCGCGTTTATTCTTGCAATGATTAATGTGCTGCTGAAAAACGGCCTGTACGACCGGCAGTTCCTGAAGACGCATACCAACGCGGCCTACCTCATACAGGTTGACGAGGGAGACGAAAACGAAGGTATGCCGTATCTGATACCGGAACGTGAGATGAAAGAGCATCAATATACGGTATGGGATTCGAAAACAAACTCAATTAAGGAAGCCAACCTTCCAGGGGTAGAGCCGGAATTTGTAGGAACTTTCAAAAGCGAGGACGGCAAAACCCTAAAGACATCGATACAGCTTTTGATTGAACGGGTAATGGATGAATACACACCGGAAAAAGCCGAAAAAATCTGTGGCATACCGGCTAAACAGATAGAACGCATCGCCCTGGAGATAGGCATAACAGCGCGGGACGGGACCGTTAACCTTCCGATACCGTGGACCGACGTCTGGGGCAATGAACATAAAACCACAACGGGAAACCCTGTATCGGTACACGCAATGAGGGGCCTCGCGGCGCACTCCAACGGCTTTCAGACGATAAGGGCGCTATCCAATTTCATGATGCTTCTGGGAATAATTGACAGGCCCGGCGGGTTCCGGCACAAACCGCCATTTCCCAAACCGATACCGCCCTGCCCCAAGCCGATAAACTCACCCGATCAGGTTAACCCGAATACTCCGCTTCCGGCGCCGGAACTTGGTTTTCCGTCCATGCCGGAACATCTGATGATTGATGATGAAGGAAAACCTATAAGGATAGACAAGGCGTTTAGCTGGGAGTTCCCTCTGACCGCGCACGGAATGCTGCAAAACGTCATAACAAACGCCCACAATAAAGATCCCTACGCCATTGATACTCTTATGTTCTTCATGACCAACATGGCCTGGAACTCGACGATGAACACCAGCGGCGTTTTAGAGATGCTGACCGCCAGGGACGATGACGGCGAATATAAAATTCCTTTCCTTGTTGTAAGCGACGCTTTTTACAGCGAACAGGTCGCATACGGCGACCTGATATTGCCGGATACCACCTATCTGGAAAGGCACGATGTTATCTCCCTTCTGGACAGGCCGATAAGCGACTACTCTCACCCGGCAGACGCCATAAGACAGCCGATACTGGAACCTAAAGGCGACAGCCGCCCATTCCAGCAGACGTTACTAGACCTCGCGAACGCTCTTGGTTTGCAGGGCTTTTGCGACGACGATGGAAAGCCGAAGTTTAATTCCTACCAGGAGTTCATTACCGGATGGATGCCGTCACCGGAAGCCGGAGTCGGTTTTCTGGCCGGATGGCGCGGCGAGGATGGCAACAACCACATGGTGGGCGCGCCGAATAAAAACCAGTGGGAGTCATATATCAAAAACAGATCGTTTTTCGA
>JBHHVT010000158.1:0-5525 GCA_046754425.1 Nitrospinota bacterium
CTTCAATTCCCCTCCTTGAAAAGGAGGGGACATTTCATGAATAATCCGGGTTAAGTGTCGGGGTCCCAAAAACAGCATAGGTTGGGCCGTCTTGCGGCGGTGGTTTCGTCCATCCGTTTCACTTTCGGGACGGTCGGCGAATTTCGTATCGATTCCGGATCGCTTTTCGCTTTTTCGGCGATATTTATCATTGCGTCGATGAAGGCGTCGATCGTCTCCTTCGTTTCGCTTTCGGTCGGCTCTATCATCATCGCCCCTTTCACGATAAGCGGAAAGTAGATCGTGGGCGGGTGGAATCCCCTGTCGAGAAGGGCCTTAGCGATATCGAGCGTTGATACGCCGTGTTCCTTTTGAAGCCTGTCGCTCAGCACGCACTCGTGCATGCAGGTCGCGTCGTACGGTGTGTCGTAATGTCCCTTTAGCCGCGCGCGTATGTAGTTGGCGTTCAGCACCGCCGCTTCCGATATATCGTTTAACCCCTTTTCGCCCAGTGTGAGTACGTACATATACGCTTTCAGCAAAACGCCGAAGTTCCCAAAAAAGGCGTGCATTGCCCCGACGCTCTTGTCGCCGTCCCAGTCAAGGGCGTACGCGTCGTTATTTTTAACCACGCGTGGAACCGGCAGGTACGGCGCGAGTTCCTTTTTTACAAGGATGGGTCCCGCTCCCGGTCCGCCGCCGCCGTGCGGTGTGGAGAATGTCTTATGCAGGTTCAAGTGGCAGACGTCGATTCCCATATCGCCGAAACGCGATTTGCCGAGCAGGGCGTTAAGGTTGGCGCCGTCGCCGTAAACAAAGCCGCCCTTTTTATGGACGATCTCGCACACCTTTTTTATCTCTTTTTCAAAAAGCCCCAAAGTGTTGGGGTTGGTTAGCATAAGCGCGGCGGTCTGGTCGTCCACAAGTTTTTCCAGCTCCGCCGGGTCTATAAGGCCGTCGCGGCCCGATTTTAACGGTACGCAGTCGTAGTCGCACGCCGCCGCGCTTGCCGGGTTTGTGCCGTGCGACGAGTCCGGCAGAATAACCTTTTTTCGTGCGTCGCCTCTCTCTTCGAGCAGGGCGCGAACCAGAAAAAGTCCGGTAAGCTCTCCCTGCGCACCGGCCGACGGCTGAAGCGACGCCGCGTCCATCCCCGTTATCGCGCATAAGAATTTTTCCAGTTCGTGCATGACGCGCAGCGCAGACTGCGTCGTCTGCTCCTCCTGCATCGGGTGCAGTCCGCTAAATCCTTCCATGCGGGCAACCGCTTCATGAACCTTGGGATTGTATTTCATCGTGCATGAGCCCAGGGGATAGAAGCCGCTGTCCACGCCGAAGTTCCACTGCGACAGCCGCGTAAAATGGCGTACCGCTTCCGGTTCGCTAACTTCCGGGAAACCGCCGACCTCGCTTCGCAACTGGGCGGGAAGGAAATGTTCTTCCGGTTTTACAGTCGGGAATTCCGGCAGCGGCAGGTCGCATCCCTTTCTGCCTGGCCGCCCAATATCGAATATCAGCGGCTCGTTGAAAATCAGCCCGGATGTTCCCGGATGTTTCATATTTTCCTCAAAGATTTTCCAAAAGTTTATCTATGCCGGCTTGCGTTGTTTTTTCAGTCGCCGTCAAAAGCATTCTGTTTTCCATTCCCGCATAGAAGCGCGAAAGCGCGAGGCCGCCGATTATTTTGTTTTTGGCAAGCCGCCTGTTTACGTCGGCGGCGGGTTCTTCAAGTTCCACGACGAACTCGTTAAAAAAGCTTTTATCGAAGACGCTTTTTGCCTTGCCGGTTGACTGAAGTTTTTGTTTAAGCGCGCGGGCGGCATAAAGATTTTGCCGCGCAAGCTCGCAAAAACCTTTTTTGCCCAGCAGCGTCATGAAGATCGACGATGTGAGCGCGCACAGCTGCTGGTTCGAGCAGATGTTCGACGTCGCCTTGTCGCGCCTGATGTGCTGTTCCCTCGCCGCGAGGGTGAGTACGAAGCCGTCTTTTCCGCGAGAATCTTTTGTCTTGCCGCAAAGGCGGCCCGGCATCTGCCGTAGATACTTTTGACGGGTCGCGAAAAGTCCCAGGTACGGCCCGCCGTACGAGAGCGGCAGCCCGAGCGGCTGTCCCTCACCCACGACTATGTCTGCGCCGAAATCTCCCGGCGGCTTTAAAAGCCCCAGCGATATCGGCTCGGCAATGCCGACGATGAACAGTAGTTTTTTATCGGCGCACAGTTTTCTTATCTCTTCAAGGTGTTCAACGTTGCCGAAAAAATTCGGCGATTGCACAACATAAGCGGCGCAGTTTTCCGTAACCGCGTCGGCTATGGTGTCGATGGAGGCGGTTCCCGCGTTATGGTCCTCGATTTCCAATATCTTTATGCCGCGGTTTTTTGTGTAACTCCTAACAACCTGCCGCCATCGCGGGTGCACGAGGCTGGATATTGCTATTTCACTTTTTTTAGAAATTCTGCACGCCATAAGCACTGCTTCGGCAAGGGCGCTCGCCCCGTCGTACATCGACGCGTTGGCGGCGTCCATGCCGAAAAGCGCGCAAACGTAACTCTGGAACTCGTAGATTGCCTGAAGCGTTCCCTGGCTGACCTCCGGCTGGTAAGGCGTGTAGGATGTGTAGAATTCCGATCTTCCCGCAAGCTGATCGACCGCCGCCGGTATGAAATGGTCGTAAGCGCCCGCCCCTAAAAATGACGGCGTGCCGGAGGCCGGCCTGTTTTGCGTCGCAAGATTTTTCATGTGCCGCATGAGAGTTTGCTCGGTCATCGGCGGCGGCAGATTCAGACCGGTTTGTTGCCGTACCTCGACAGGGATGGTTTCGAAAAGTTTCTCAACTGACTCAAGGCCAGTTGCGCTGAGGATTTCCGCCTTATCTTCTTCAGTTAATGGTATGTAACGCATTTATTTTTAATACTATACTAATTTAAAATGACCGATTGGTCAGTATGCATTTCAATTTCACTCGCTTATATATAAGGTAATATTATCACTTACTTAACATTACTGTGACTGACCGATTGGTTAATCAATCAACGCCTATTATAGAGAAGCTACGTACTCGGTGTACTGCCGGGCGCTCATCAGTTTATCCAGTTCGCTTTCGTCGCCGCAATCCACCTTTATAATCCATCCCTGCCCGTAGGGGGAGCTGTTTACAGTTTCCGGTTCCGCATCCAACTCCGTGTTTATCTCCTTCACCTTACCGCTGACCGGGCTGTATAAATCCGAAACGGACTTTACCGATTCCACCACGCCAAATGTTTCACCGGCCGTAACCTGTGAATCAACCGCCGGCAATTCAACGTAGACAACGTCGCCAAGTTCGCTTTGGGCATAGTCGGTGATGCCGATTGTGACGATACCGTTTTCCAGCATCGCCCATTCATGTTCCTTGCTGTAACGCAGCTTTTCAGGATATTCCATATCAGGCTTCCTCCCAGTGGTTATCTACTATTTTCCAGCGGTGCGTGACGGTATGAAAGGCATTCGACATATTTCTCCGGCCGCCTCTTTACCACGAATTTCCACGGACAGTTTATTACCACGCTTTAGTTTGTTAGCTCCCAGGTTTTTGTTCAGGAAAATATAGCCTATTCCAACCGGTTTTTGCAAAACGGGTGAAAAGGTACCGCTTGTAATCACGCCTGCCTTTTCACCGTTCATGATTATCGGGTAGCCCTGCCTCGGCACGCTTCTCCCTTCCATGACGACACCGATCTTTTTTTTCGCCGGTTTTAAATCAATCAGCGATGACTTGCCAATGAAGTCCGCCGCGTCCATCTTGACCGCCCACTTAAGGCCCGCGCTCACGGGGTCGGTATCTTCGTCGAGCTCGTGACCGTACAGCGGGTATCCAGCCTCGATACGCAAAAGGTCGCGCGCCGCAAGGCCCGCCGGCGACAGGCCGAAATCTTTTCCAGCTTCCATCAACGCATCCCACAGCGAAACCGTTTTATCGGCGGTCAGATATATCTCCAGTCCGTCCTCGCCGGTGTAACCTGTGCGCGAAACGATAATCTTTGCGCCGCCCAGGTCTGTTTCATAAAATGTATAGTAACCAAGCGTCTCCGACACCCGCGCCAGTTTATTAAAAATTTCCAACGCCTTCGGGCCTTGAAGGGCGATCAATCCGTAATCGTCGCTGACGTTTTTGATATCGACGCTGTCGTCCGCATGAGAAATTATCCATTTGAAATCTTTTTCCGTGTTGGATGCGTTTACAACCAGCATGAATTTCAACTCATCCAGACGGTAAACCAGCAGGTCGTCAATAACGCCGCCGTTCTCGCGGCAGATGGGCGTGTAGAGAATGTCTCCCTTTTTCAGTTTTGATACGTCGTTGGTGACGAGACGGTTAACGAAGTTTTCCGCGCCGCCCCCTTCGACAACGATTTCTCCCATATGCGATACGTCGAAGACGCCGGCAACGCTCCTGACGGCGGCGTGTTCCTTAAGCACGCCGGTGTATTGAATCGGCATCATCCATCCTCCGAACTCCGCCATCTTCGCGCCCGCTTCTACGTGGCGATTATATAAAGGAGTTTTTTTCATGTTCCAGTCTGCATCAGTATCAACACGATTACGATCCCATCACTTTTATGATTACCCTTTTCCGTCGTTTGCCATCGAACTCGGCGTAATATACCCTCTGCCACGGCCCCAAGTCGAGCTTGCCGTCCGTAACCGGCACGATCACCTGGTTATGCACAAGCAGTGATTTCAGATGCGCGTCGCCATTCGTCTCGCCGGTTCGGTGGTGATTGTAATCCATGTTAAACGGCGCGAGCTCTTCGAGCCATCTGTCTATGTCTTGCAGCAGTCCGTCCTCGTGGTCGTTAACCCACACACCCGCGGTGATGTGCATTGCCGAAACGAGCGCCATACCTTCGTTGATGCCGCTTTTGTCGAGCACCTTTTCGACCTCGTCCGTTATGTCTATATACTCGCGTTTTTTATTGGTATTGAACCATAGATATTCCGTGGTCGTTTTCATCGTGTTCACCACCTTTTTTTGAATGTTATTTTTATTCACAAACGTTAATTAACGCGATACATTCTACAATGATTATCGATTACGCCGCCCTCCTGTGAGTACGTTACCGGCAAAAATTCCTTGCCGGTTTCACGGTCATCCGAACCAGGCTGAACGGTGTCGAAATAGTGTTGACTTTTTAGTGAGCGAGAATGAGAATGTAGCCAGGAGTAAGTGTTTCCGTTTACGCTTGGAGGAGTGTAATGCAAAATAAACGGAAATATCTGCTTGACATAAGTTATTACTGACATAGAATAGGCAATTCGTCTCCGCCCAAAAAGCGGAGTTAGAACATTGAAATAGCAAATAGAAAGCAATCGGTCATGTGGGTTCCTGCATGCCTGTCCTTTTTGGGGACGGGTGTGCCAATTCACGAAATTACACCCTTTACTAATAAGGGTGCCAGGATTTGAATCGGAGAGTTTGATCCTGGCTCAGAACAAACGCTGGCGGCGTGCCTAACACATGCAAGTCGAGCGAGAAAGTTCCCTTCGGGGAGCGAGTAAAGCGGCGA
>JBHHVT010000159.1:0-5445 GCA_046754425.1 Nitrospinota bacterium
CTACCGATCCTTACCCGGATAGCTGCTCGTACGCGGCTGTCCTTTAGTGATGAAAGCCCTATTGAGAATGGAGCCTTGCCGTTTTCCGCGACATAGATTGTTACGTCTATCGGACCGATATCCACGCAAATAGTGTTGCGTATAAACTACACTAGGGCAAGGAAAAAGGAAACGCATTGATTACTTTCATTTGTCTTTAGTGTGGCGGGGATATAACATTTGTGCGATGGACAAAGCTCAACTGAACAAAATGCTGCGCGAGGTGAAAAGCGGAAAACTTTCCGTCGAAAACGCGGCGCAAACCATCGGCACGATGGGATACGAAGATATAGTTTTTGCGAAGGTGGACCACCACCGCGTTAAAAGGCAGGGCTTTTGCGAGGTCATCTACTGTCCCGGCAAAACCACACAACAGATAACGCGGATAGCCAAGAAACTCCTCGCCCGTTCCGACAGACTGCTTGCGACGCGCGGCGATAAAAAAATCTACAACGCACTTAAAAAAGTTTCGGCCAAAGCGAAGTTCCACGAGGAGTGCGGCGCAATCACAATCGAAAAAGTTAAAAAGAAAAGGCGAGGACGCCTGCTCATCCTGACCGCCGGTACGTCCGACATAAGCGTCGCCAGCGAGGCGGCCGTTACCGCGGACATCATGGGCATAAACGTAAAAACTCTTTTCGACGTCGGCGTGGCGGGCATACACCGGCTGATGGACAGAAAAAAGTCGCTGGACGACGCGGACTGCATAATCGTAGCGGCAGGCATGGACGGCGCGCTTCCGAGCGTCGTGGGTGGAATCGTATCCATGCCCGTCGTTGCCGTCCCCACTTCCGTCGGGTACGGCGCGTCCTTCGAGGGCATCGCCCCTCTGCTGGCGATGCTGAATTCGTGCGCAAACGGTATAGCGGTTGTGAACATCGACAACGGATTCGGCGCGGGTGTTCTCGCGCATCGGATTATATCTTCCAAGTACGGCGCCCGATGAAGGCGGCATACTTCGACGCGTTTTCAGGCATCAGCGGCGATATGTGTGTAGCGGCAATGCTGGACGCGGGGGTTTCGCTGCCGTACCTCAAAAAAGAGCTGAAAAAACTCCCGCTTACCGGCTACCGCATCAGCGTTAAAAAAGTCGTCAGAAATTCAATCGCCGCGAAAACATTTGAAGTAAAACCGGCATCGACGCAAAAAAGCAGGGACTACGCGAAAATCAAAAGGATGATTGGCAAAAGCGGACTCTCCGGAGACGTTAAAAGAACGGCGCTGGCAATATTTGAAAAACTGGCGGAGGCGGAGGCAAAGGTTCACGACAGAGAACCGGATAAGGTGCATTTCCACGAAGTGGGCGCGGTGGACTCGATAGTCGATATCGTCGGCGCGGCGATCTGTTTCGACCGTCTGGATATCGAACATTTTATCTCTTCGCCGATACCGGTGGGATCGGGAACGGTAAAAACGTCGCACGGCGTTATGCCCGTTCCCGCCCCGGCGACGATACGGATTTTAAAAAGTGTTCCCATTGAGTCCGGCGGCGCGGATTTCGAACTCACCACACCTACGGGCGCGGCAATTGTGACCGCCATGTGCCATGAATTCGGTCCGATTCCGCCGATGAAACCAAAGGCGGCCGGCTATGGCGCGGGTAAAAAAATCAGGAAAGACGGTACGCCGAACCTCCTGCGAGTCGTTATCGGTGAAACATCCGGTAAAAAGATCGTCGGTAAAACGCTAACCGTCCTGGAAACGAACATCGATGACGAAACGCCGGAAAGACTATCCTTTTCGATTAAAAAACTTATGGAGACGGGCGCGCTGGATGTATGGCTGTCAGCCGTCACAATGAAAAAGGGAAGACAGGCGTTTTGTCTATCCGTCCTGTGCGACGCGGCGAACGCATCGCATCTGCGCAATGAACTGCTTGCGACGACCACAACGCTCGGACTGCGTGAGTATCAGGTTAAGCGTTTCGAGCTTGAGCGAACCGTCGTAAAAGTAAAAACAAAGTACGGTATGGTGCGTGTAAAATCCGCCGTTACGCCGTCCGGCGGCAGGAGATTTAAACCGGAATACGACGACTGCGCGAAGCTTTCGGAAAAAAACGGCGTCTCATTCAATGAACTCTTCAGCGCAGCGATGCACGCCGCCGCCAAAGTAAACTTATAACATGATGCGCAGCGGCGTACCCACCCCCAGCTAAAAAATTACACAATCGTGCAAAGACAGGAGGGAGTGAAAGAACGAGTGACTTGGGAATCGGGCAATAATATAATTTCTTATCCCGGTATTCGTCCTTTCACGCACCTCATTTAAACTGCCTTTGCGGTCATATGTAGATACAAAGTTCGGGCCAAAGCGGTTGATAAACAGTAAGTAGCTGATTTACTTGGATATGGATTGCGCGAATCTGGTAGCGCCTTTCCTTATCTGTAAAAATTTTCGACACCGGTGATTTTATAAAACCACCAAAATATCTGTAACTACAGAAAATACACTGTGTTATTAACGTGGCCTCGATGTAAAAAATCCGACGCTAATACGGATGTTTTTATAGTCGTGCGATGCGGGGTCGTTGTTGGTCAGGGTTTTTCGTAAGCTACGATTAACCCTTCAAGCCCTTCCTTCTTCTTCAGATCCCCTGCGCCTTTTTCGGCCATCCAGCGATCCGCATACGCGCCCACACGCACTCTGTACCAGATGGCCCTTGTACGCACAACCTTTTTCAGATAAGAGTTGTACCCTTTTCCCTTCAGTTCCCGCACCAGCATTTTTGCCTTTGCTTCGGAAGGAAAAGAGCCTACCTGAACGGCAAACTTCGGTACGCTGGCAACGGTTGGTCTCTCTTTAAGCTTTATCTCCGCCAGTTGCCGGTCGGGCTTCTTTTGTTCCGGCTCCACCGCAAGCGGCGCAATTGGCGGCTCCCGCACCGTCTCCACCACAGTAATTCTGTCACTGCCAACCTGTTCAACAGGTACGACCTGTTTGTTCGGCTCTTCCACTTCCGCCGGTATTGCGGGTGAGACCCGTGCGGCTGTTATCGGCCCGGTTCTCGTAATTGGTTTGTACGCCTTTATCCGCACAGCTTTTTCGATAGGGGTTTGAACCACCCTTTCGATAGTCTCTATCGTTTTTACTTTGATGGGCTTACCGTTGCTTTGCAACACGGGCTTTTCGCTGATTACGATCTCCTGTTTTACGGCTTCTTTTTCACCGACGGGAGCCGTTTTTTCATTGGCGGGTTTGTCTTCTTTTTTCGATTCGGTTTTATCAGGTTTCTCGCCGCCGACATTCAACCGTTGCTCGAGCCTTTTCATCTCCTCGAGAACTTCGGATTCCGGAAGTCCGGAACTTTCAAGCCGCGCCGCTTCTTCCGAAGTGGGCGTGCTCTCCCTGGTTACCAGGTGTCCCAGTGAAAAAGCCAGAACGGCTATTGCCAATATGCTTCCCACTACCAGATAAAGCTGTGTACGGGAAAACGTCAAGTTTTCGTTACCCCTGCTCCGCCCCTTCTTCATCAACCCTATCTTATATCAGAAAACAGCCCATTGCATGGGCCACCTTGCATCTGGATGCAATCTGTTGCACGGGGCGCGATTACGATAGGGCTTGCGACACTAATGTAGGGGCGCCGCTCGCCGCGCCCTGGGCAGGGCAAGCCCTGCCCCTACAAAACGAGGTTTCCGAAATTGGTAATGCCGAGTTTCAGCGAGTGAAGCGAAGCTCAAACAGTCCGCACTTGCGCCGGCATATTGCCTCCACCTGCAAGGTGGCTACATGCGGTCGGGGGCGCTTACGCCAAGCAGTTCCAGTCCGTTTTTCAGGACCGTGCGAAGGCGGGCGGTGAATGCGAGCCGCGCCTTGGTAGTTTCCGCATCGTCCGATACAACCCGGTGTACGTTGTAGTAACGGTGGAACATCCCGGCCAGCTCCATCAGGTAGTGCGTGATGGAGTGCGGAGCGAGCGAATTCGCACAGTCATCCACAAGGTCAGGGAAGGAGAGCGCCTTTTTCATTATCTTTATCTCCTCGTCCAGTTCCAGCCTGTCCCAGTCAACATCTTTAGGGATGCCGACTATTCCGCGCCCGCTTGCGGTTTTGAAGATATTGCTGATGCGCGCGTGCCCGTACTGGACGTAGTAAACCGGGTTTTCGCTCGACTGCTTTTTTGCGAGCTCCAGGTCGAACTCCAGATGGCTTTCGTGCGAGCGCGTCAGGAAGAAAAACCGCGCCGCGTCCACGCCTACCTCGTCCACGACTTCCTTCAAGGTTTCGAACTCGCCGGCCCTTGTGGACATCGCGACCGCCTCGCCTCCCCTTTTCAGGTGGACGAGCTGTATCAAAAGCGGCTGAAGGCTGTCCGGCTCCTTGCCGAGCGCCGCCACCGCCGCCTTCAGCCGCGCAACGTATCCGTGATGATCCGCGCCCCAGATGTTTATGTGACGCGTGTAGCCCCTTTCGTATTTGTCGTCGTGGTAGGCGATGTCCGCCGCGAAATAAGTGGTCGCCCCATTGGACCTTTTTACGACGCGGTCCTTTTCGTCGCCCGCGCCGCTGGTGCGAAGCCAGAGCGCGCCGTCCTTTTCAAAAATCTCGCCGGACTTTTTAAGGTGCTCTAACGCGTGTTCCACCTTACCTGTTTCGTGGAAAACGGTTTCGCTTACCCAGTTGTCGAATGTGACGCGGAATGTTTCCAAGTCGGACTTTATACCGCCCAGAATTTTGTCCGCCGTCTGTTTGGTAAAAAACGGAAGCGCCTCCTCAATCGGTCTGTCCAGATAAACGTCACCCTCGGATTCTTTAATTTCTTGCGCTATCTCTTTTATGTAATCGCCGTGATAACCGTTTTTCGGGAACTCCACGGTTCTGCCGTGAAGCTCCTTGTAGCGCGCAAGCGTGGAGAGTCCCAAATTTTCCATCTGCAAGCCCGCGTCGTTAACGTAGTACTCCCGCGTAACGTCGTACCCCGCCTTTCGCAGCACTCGCGCCAGCACGTCGCCGAACGCCGCGCCGCGCCCGTGGCCGATATGAAGCGGTCCCGTCGGGTTAGCGCTTACGAATTCTATAAGAAGTTTTTCGGACCGTTCACGCTTCAGGCTTCCGTAGTCGGACGAGTCGTCCGGAATTTTTGCAAACTCCTCCCTGACCGTCGCACGGTTTAACGTAACGTTTATATACCCCGGCCCCGCGATGGAGGAGCTTTCAAAAAGCGGATTGTCTTTAATATTTTTAAGCGCCGCTTCGGCAATTTTCCTCGGCGGAATTTTAAGTGATGTGGTAAGAGCCATCGCGGCGGTGGCGGAAAAATCGCCGAACTTCTCCTCTCGCGGTATCTCCACGTTTATGGGCGGCATATCGCCCTCGTCATGCCCCGCCTTCCGCCAGACCGTCAGAAACGCGTTTCTAAATGCTTTTTTAGCTTCTTTTCTCATCTATATTTCCCAAATTAAAGTT